>JBGTMM010000054.1:0-4963 GCA_041743635.1 Bythopirellula sp. | reverse complement strand
AAGTGGGTCACCCCACGGAACTGCACCGTTCCTACGCCGCCAAGCTCATCGAAAGTATTCCGCACGAAATCCTCGACGCCGTGCGCGAGCCGTATGGCGCACGAGCGGTGATGTTTGGGCTGCTGTTGGATCAAAAAGCGGAAATTCGCGCGTCGCAATTTGAATCGCTCAAAACAACAATTTCACCTGACGTCGTGGCGTTGACGTACAAGATGGCCCGCATGATCGACGCCATCGATCCCCGGGCCTCCTTGCCCCTAGTGGATTTAGCACTGCCCGCCCTGCGCACCATGACCAAACTGCAATACAAGGAATTTAGCAACGCGTTCAAGAAACTGGTGGAGGCCGATCGCCAGATCGCTCTCTTTGAATGGTCGCTGCACCGCGTATTGCTGCGACATCTGCGGCCACAGTTTGAACGGGTCAAGCCTCCTCGAATTCAATACTACAACTTGGCACGATTGGGAAATGAGATCGGAGTGTTGTTTTCGACGCTAGCGAATCTTGACAACACCGGTTCGCGAGTCGAACACGCTCATCGACATGCGGCGTCAATGCTGCCCGACGTGCAGATTCCGTTACTTCCTCCGACGGAATGTAAACTTTCTGAACTGCAAAAGGCCCTGGCGACACTGAGCACTGTGGCGGCCAAGCAGAGGCAGCGTGTCATCGAAGCCGCGGCCGATTTGATTTGTTACGACCACGACGTGTCGATTAAAGAAGCGGAGTTGTTCCGTGGGATCTGCGATATGCTTGAATGCCCCATGCCGCCGCTGTTGCCGGGGCAGCCATTCAGCGCGACAAGTCGCGTCGCTACCGATGAATGATCGTCTGAGCAATTTGATACGCCGCAGTGAATTGTTCCGCAAATTGCGGGAGTTTTTCCATGATCGCGGTTTCGTCGAGGTGGAAACTCCTCTGCTCTCAGGGGAAGTCATTCCCGAGTTGCACATCGAACCACCTTGTTTCAATAGCCGCGACACAACGTGTCGCACGGTCCAGTGGCTACAAGCATCGCCCGAACTGCATATGAAGCGGCTCCTAGCCGAGGGAATGACGGCGATCTTTCAAGTAACGCGGTCGTTTCGTGCGGGGGAACGTGGAAACTTGCATCATCCGGAATTCACCATCGTTGAGTGGTACCGAGTGGGCGATTGTCTGCAGTCAGGGATGGCATTGCTCGATGAATTGTGTCAGTCGCTGCTCAATACCCCGCCAGCCGTTCGCACGAGCTATGCCGAGGCGTTTCAGAAGCATCTTAATCTGTGCCCGCACACAGCCAATTGCCAAGAACTGGCTGCCTGTGCCGAGCGGTACGGTGTGGCCGCTCAGGGAATCAAGAGTGCGGATCGTGATGAATGGTTGAATCTGCTATTGGCCACACAAATTGAACCGCAGCTTGGTCTGACTGCGCCAGAATTGCTATACGATTACCCGGCAAGCCAATCATCGCTCGCTATGATTGTCTTACGCGAAAACGGCGTCGCAGTCGCCGAGCGGTTTGAGCTTTATTGGCAAGGCGTGGAACTGGCGAATGGATATCACGAACTCACTGAATCAACAGAATTGCGCGCGCGTCTAAGTGCGGTCAACGTAGAGCGCGTGAGCGACGGTCGCCCTGCCTTGCCAATGCCGGAATCGCTGCTGTCGGCCATGGAGCGAGGGATGCCCGACTCGGCAGGCTGTGCGCTGGGTTTTGATCGGTTAGTAATGCTGGCGCTCGGCACGGATTCGATTGGTGATGTGATGGCGTTTAAAGACTCGACGACTGATTAACCCAACTCCTTGCATTCAGCATGGCGGTAGCAGTGCACCAGATGGTCGTTCACCAACCCCGCCGCTTGCATATGGGCGTAGACGATCGTGCTGCCCACAAACTTAAAACCGCGCTGTTTGAGATCTTTGCTGAGCGCATCGGATTCCTTGCTCGTGGCTGGGAGTTGGTCCATCCGTTTCCAGCGATTCACTTTGGGTTTGCCGTTCACAAAACCCCAGATGTATTTGGTGAACGAACCAAATTCGTCCTGCACTTCGAGAAACGCCCGGGCATTGGTCACCGCCGCGACGACCTTGAGTCGATTGCGCACGATGCCCGGATTCAATAAGAGTTTCTCGATGCGCTTCTCGGTAAAGCGCGCGACTTTTTCCGGATCGAATTCGGCAAACGCCTTCCGATAGGCCTCGCGCTTGCGGTAAATCGTGATCCAACTCAGGCCCGCTTGGGCACTTTCGAGCGTGAGAAATTCGAACTGCTTGCGATCGTCGCGGATTGGCACCCCCCATTCGGTGTCATGATAGGGGATCAACTCACCGCTGCCGGCGTACTGCCATTCGCATGTTTTACGGGCACTTTTGCTCACAATTTCACTCGCTCGTACATTTCGAAGGTATAGGAAAAATCATTCAAGGGATCAGCCGCGTGACGCGATTGCTCCTTGAGTCGCCACTCGTGCCAAGCGACGGCGGGGAAACTCACGTCTCCCTCCACGCTGACGTGAATGCGGGTGAGATACAACCGATCCGCTCTCGGCAGGGCCAGTTCGTAAATTGTGCCGCCGCCGATGATAAACAATTGATCCTGCTCACAGTCGGCGCGACTCGCAATTTTCAAGGCGTCATCCAAATTCGCGGCGACAAGCGTTTGCGGATCGCCAGTTGAATAGTCCGCTTGGCGAGAAATCACAATCGAGGTCCGTCCCGGCAGCGGTCGACCGATAGATTCCCACGTCTTACGGCCCATGAGAATCGCGTGTCCCATGGTGAGCCGCTTGAATCGCCGCAGATCGGCGGACAAGTGCCAGGGCAATTCTCCGTCGCGGCCAATCACGCCGTTCTCCGCCATGGCAACAATCAAGGACAATTTCATACGGCGACCGGGGCGGCAATGTGGGGATGCGGATCGTAAGCGACAAGCTGAAAATCTTCATAGCGGAAGTCCAGCAAATCACTCACCAATGGATTGATTTTCATCTGCGGCAAAGGCCGTGGCTCGCGCGTGAGTTGGAGGGCGGCCTGTTCCAAGTGATTGTCGTACAAATGGGCGTCACCCAACGTGTGGACAAAATCACCTGGCTGTAAATCCGTGGCCTGAGCCATCATCATCGTCAGTAGCGCATACGAGGCGATGTTGAAAGGCACGCCCAAAAACACGTCGGCACTGCGCTGATAAAGCTGGCAGGAAAGCCGACCATCCGCCACATAAAACTGAAACAGCAAGTGGCACGGAGGCAAGGCCATGTTCGCAACATCGGCGGGATTCCAGGCACTCACGATAAGTCGGCGTGAATCGGGGTTTGTGCGGATCGCGTTCACCACTTCGACGATTTGATCGATACTACGTCCGTCGGGAGCCGCCCACGCCCGCCACTGCTTACCGTACACCGGTCCTAGCTCTCCGTCAGCGTCGGCCCACTCGTTCCAAATCGTCACGCGATTTTCGTTGAGGTAACGCACATTGGTCTCGCCTCGCAGAAACCACAGAAGCTCGTAGATAATCGACCGCACATGCAGCTTTTTCGTCGTAAGCAGCGGGAAGCCCGCGGCGAGATCAAACCGCATTTGATAACCAAAAACACTGCGCGTACCGGTGCCCGTGCGATCGCTCTTGGCGACGCCGTGGTCGAGCACATGTTGTAACAGAGTCAAATACTGCTTCATTTCAAAATTCTCTCACGCAGAGGCGCTGAGGCGCGGAGAATAGAGACAATTATTACTCTCTGCGTCCTCCGCGCCTTTGCGTGAAAATTCTTTATTCTTTGGCCATCAGTTCTTCAACAACTTTCGCCACGAGCGCAGGATCGTCCTTTTTGCGCAAATGTTCGATCCGATCCGCAGCGATACCGAGCTTTTGCAGCGTGGCAATGACTTGGCCCCACTTTGTTTGGCGGCTCTTGCCCTCGGCGAGATAGAGGTCGGTCACCAATTCGCTAAGCCGCTGGAGCGAAATCGCATCGCGGTTGTCGTAATAGTTTTTGATGACTTTCTGTTGGTATTTTGAATAATCTTTAGCCATATTCGCTGATCTGGAGTGTACTTTGCTGCAATAAGGTTAAGCGGGAAAACAAGCCTTGTTTCCACTTTCCGGCCGCCCTGGGGCGCGGTAGAGTATCTTACTCTCCGGCCGGCAAAAACGGTAGCCGCGCCGTCCCGTGAGTTCCCTCAGTTGTGAAGGTGTGGTCGCCGATGCCGGTTGTCAAGTTCATAAAAGAAAAGAAGGAAATTGAAGTCCCCGTCGGAGCCAATCTCCGCAAGGAAGCGATCAAGGCGGGGGTCAACACGCACCAGGGATTCAACGGTTTTGGTGCCTCCATCAACAAGTTCATCAATTGCCACGGCTGGGGCCAATGCGGCACCTGCCGGGTGAAAATCGTCAAAGGCATGGAAAACGCGAGCCCCATGGGATTGGTCGAGCGCTGGCGATTCCGGGTGCCGATTCCCACCCCGATCACCCCTGGCGGCCTTGATCCTATCCCGGCCATGGCTTTCATTGGCAACGAAGACACGATGCGACTTTCCTGCCAAGTGACCGTCCAAGGCGACATGGAAGTGGAAACCGGCCCCGAGTTGGATCTCTTCGGCGAAAACTTTTTTAGTTAGAATCAAGGCGTCGGCACAGGCGAGCGGTGGGCGTTAGCCCACTGCAGTGACCGGGCACTCACATACCCGGCTCGCCGAAACACCTGAAAGCTTCCATCATGCGCCAAGTGATCGCCATCGTAAAACCCTTTTTGGCCGAGAAGATTCTCGAAGGTTTGCGTTTGGCACCGCTCGAGGCAGTGCATGTCCGCGAAGTGAAGGGTATGGGGCGCCAGAAGAGCTATCTCGATCAGTACACCGAGAGCGAATATTCCGAGGCATTTCTGCCCAAGGTAGAAATCACCGCGTGGGTCGAGAATGCGCGCGCCGAGGAAGTGATCCGCAAGATGGTGGAACTCGCGCGCACGGGACGAATTGGTGACGGCAA
>JBGTMM010000053.1:0-12541 GCA_041743635.1 Bythopirellula sp. | reverse complement strand
GGCGGAGCACGGCAAAATCGTCGTCCAAAATCGCGACCATCACGTCGGCGACCAAATCATCCCGGTCGGTACTTGAGAGCAGAACCGAGCGACAATGGGCCGTATGGTTGATTACATGGATCATCAATCCCATAAAGCGGTCGACAAAGTCTTCCCAGGCACGCTGTTTTCTCGCCAAACAGCGTTCGAGTAAGTTGCGGTCAATCTCGGATAATGCCACTGAAGCTGCCTCAGACAAGGAAACACAAAGTTTCACGCCCCCTCAATCCGTAGAGAGTGAAGATAAGCAAATTGCTTGCCAAATTCATCCTTCTAAGGACCAGGGGAAGCTCGAAACTTGTACCCCACAAGCTTTCCTAGGGATATTGGAGATGCAAAGCCACTGGACCGCGTCACTCCTTATTGTAAATAGCGGCATAACCAGGAGCAAGGTTAACGCCAACCTTGGGGAGAGCGGCCGGAGTAAAAACTGGGCCAAATTGGCAAGGTAGCCGCTTGACATCGAAAATGCCGAGTGTGTAAATAACGGACGGTCGAAGACAGATGGCTTGGCGAAAGTCGCTGAGCGATCAATACTTGCCATGCTTCTGCCGATATTTGTATCATTCTTAGAACGGGCGACCGTCCTTGGAGAACCAGTTTTTGGCCATGACCACTGGCACACCGTAGCACCGAGCACTGGTTCGCCGTTGCACCGAGCCACGCTTGAGCGAAAAAAAGGAGAATTCTGGAGATGACGCACGTAGTATGTGAACCTTGTTTCGGCTGCAAGTACACCGATTGTGTGGTGGTTTGCCCGGTGGAATGTTTCTATGAGGGTGAGCAGATCCTGTACATTCATCCTGATGAATGTATCGATTGCGAAGCCTGCGTTCCCGAGTGCCCGGTGGAGGCAATTTTTCACGAGGATAATGTTCCCGAGGAATGGCAGGCGTTTACTGCCCTCAATGCCGAGATGGCGCCCCAGTGCCCGGTTATTACAGAGAAAAAAGAGCCTTTGGCTGATTCTTGAAAATTTGGCCGCTCGCGAAACCGCAAGCGATGATGATAACCATTGGCGAGCCAGTAGCATGAGCGCCATTGGCGAGCCAGAAGCGTTAGCGCCTGGAGATTCACGCGCCTACTTTAGATCCACCGACCAGTAGGCCGAGTCGACGAAGGTTTTCCAGCTTGCGTACTTGGGATTGCCGAGCTTAATGGTGAGCATTGGACTTCGCTTGGGCATGACGGGCGGGCGAATCAACTTCATGCCGGCCTGCTTGGGCGTGCGGCCGCCCTTGCGAACATTGCATTTCACGCAGGCGCAAACCAAGTTCTCCCAACTTGCGTCGCCACCCATGCAGGTGGGCAAGATGTGATCAAGGCTCAACTCGGTCGTGGGAAACCGATGGCCGCAATACTGGCAGATGTTCGCATCGCGGGCGAAAATGTTGCGGCGATTGAGCCGCACACGCTGCTTGGGCAAGCGATCGTAGTGGAGCAAGCGCAACACGCGCGGCACGCAAACTTCAAAATTGACGCTGCGGATCCAGTCGTCGTGCGGTTCTTTGAAGAGGGCTTTCAGCTCGCTGATTTCCCGCCACGAATGAAAATCGTAGTTGGCAAACTGGCCGTCTTCAAGATGAATGACTTCGGCTAACTCGTTGAGCAGTAAACCGAACGCTCGTCGCACGTTGACTACGTGGACGGCCATATATTGGCGATTCAGCACCAGAACACTTGCATTGAGTCCGCTTGGCGACGCAGTCGACATGGAAGCAATCTCTCCGAGCCCGTTCACTTGGAAATTAACGATACAAGCTAGATGGCAATTCTTATTCTAATCTCAGCTGACTGGCGATTGGCATTAAGTCTACAACAATACCGCTGAAGTTCCTCGGAAGGAATTGGTCTACAGCATGGCTAGACACCGCATACGGGGAACAAGTTCCATGTCCATTTACTCTCGGGACGCGCACCGTTTGGGCGGGCACTCTTCCCGAATTGGATGGTTACACGCCGATACGAAATCTATGCTAACAGACCTGTCAGTCTGCATTTGCGCGATTTCGTCGCTTGGGCAGACAAGGCATACCTGCCGTTCTCTCGCTTGATTGTACATTTGGCGAATTGGGAAAACTAGTTCGCCTCGTTCCCTGGGGCTCAGATTTTAGCCCCAGAATGAGCTTAGGGTTAAGACCGAGACTTATATCTAGGCACGCAATTTGCGATGTACCTCGCCGCTGGGTTGCAGGCAAATTGTGCAATCATGACAAGAAAACTTTTGCCTTGCTTGAGGCTGGAATTTGTCGTTAGGATGAAACAAAGCAGGGAAGACTTGCCAGTAATTTTGTTGCGGACGATTCATGCTGAAAGGAACCAAGCAGATGATCCATTACACGTGCGACTGTTGTAAACGCTCCCTCAATCCCCAGAACGAAATGCGTTATGTCGTTCGCATGGAGGTTTATGCGGCACTCGATCCCGTGGAAGAAGACCCTAGCGACGATCGCGACCATCTGCAAGAAATCCAGGATATTCTCGAAACGCTCGACGAAATGGACGATCGTGAGGTTGGCAACGAGGTCTATCACCATGTCCGCTTTGATCTGTGCAGCGACTGCCGTCAACGATTTGTGAAGAATCCGTTAGGCCGGGCCATGGCACATCAGCTTGATTTCAGCCAGAACTGAGATCTGTCCTGACCGCAGGCTTGCGCCTGCGGCTATCAGAAGAGTTGTCGATGCCTGCTCGCATTCGCCGCGATCCGCGCGCTCAGCTTGTCACGATCCTTGTCTTCGTCGCGTTGGTGGTGCTGAGTTGGTGGGTCGAGCCGTTTCTGTCCAATAACGATGTGGCGACGAAATCGCCAGGCGCGCTTGATAACGGTGAATACGAGGTGTTGCGCGTGGTGGACGGCGATACTTTGCTCTTGAAAAAAGATCGACTCCGTGTGCGATTGCAGGGAGTCGACACGCCCGAGACCGTTAAGGAGTACACGGCTGTTGAAAAGTGGGGGCCCGAGGCGACGGCTTACACTGAGCGATTTATCCGGGAAGCTAGGAGCAGGGTTTCGATCACCGTCGATGGTGAAGGGGTCGACCAATACGGCCGGCACTTGGCGTTTGTGTGGCACGACGGACGGCTGTTGAATGAAGAGTTGATTGCTGCGGGACTCGCGCGGTCCAAGTTGGCTTACGATTACAGTCAGCGGATGAAAGACCGCTTACGGGCGGCCCAGGCCAAGGCGCGGCGGGAGCAATTGGGCATTTGGAGCGATTGATGAAGCAGTAGCCGCGAACAGACTTTTTCGCAGGTCTGCAAAAGTCTCATTACTCAGTGAGTCGCGGCGATTTCTGGACTGCGACACCACCCACGGGCAGAGTTTGAAGCTGCGGCGAAGCAGTTGGCAACAGCGGCGCAGTCGTGGCCGAGGTTGGCGTAACCGGGGGTATGACATATGACGCGACGGGTCGGTTTTCGTAAGTTGCAGCAATGGGCCCAGGCTGTTGCTCAATCCCCAGCCAGCCGGGTGCAGCCCCGGTGTTCCAATCGTTGCTGCCTGGTGCCCCCATCGCCGAAACGCTATTGGTCGGCGCCGTGCCAAGATTCATTTGGGGATAGCCGCTCAGCACGGGTAATTGCCACAGCGCAGGATTGCTGGCGAGCTGGTTGATTTGCACGGTCCCAACATCGATGGACAAGGCCATGTGCGCGAGCGGCAAATTAATCTCGATTTCCTGCGGCAATGAGACGCCAATCGTAGGATAAAACTGATGCGACCGGGCCACCGCACTGGCCAGCAACGTGCCACGGCCATCGTAAATATGTTGCTCCAGGACCCACGCCCGTTTGGCGTCGATGACGGTATTTCGAGAGAGTGTGCCGATCCGCGATTGAATGACCGAGCGAATCTCCACGGTGTCGTTCCCGCGGGGAACCGGGCCTTCGTGGAAATCATTCGGCGCGAATTCCATGAAGCCGAGTGCGTCGAGCAGCCAGCGCGGCTCAATGGGCAATAGCTGCTGCGCGGCGCTGCCGACGTATTGGTCATGCCGAGAAAAATAAACCGCCGGGGGGTCGTTGCGTTTCACCCAGAACCAGAACAGCTCGTCGTTGCTCCCCAAATCGACTTCCGGCCCGGTGAGCGCGGTGGAAGCCTGCAGCCGGAGTTTGTTGGTTCGTTCGGCAGCGATATTGCCCCGCAACGCCGGCATCATGGCATCACCCGGCACGGTGATCGTCGCATTGGTGGTTTGATAGTTCTGAATCCGCGCGGCATTTTGGTTGACCGCGGCGATGATTTGATCGAGCGATGATCCCGTCAACAGCACTTCCGGCGCGGGAGGCCCGACCGTGGCAAAGGGGCTGCGGAACGAACGATTACAAGTCGCCCCCGAGCAACAGAACAACACAAGCAGCACAGCCACGGTACTTCCTTGTCGCCAGCGAGACGCAGATATTTTAGACGCTCTCGACATCAGTTATCCGGTTCACGAGGTACTTCGGGAATTGTCGGCGTGATTTCGCCATGGCCGTAGAGCAGGTCGAACATTTGCTGCTGCAGTTTCAGGGCCTGATCGGCGGGGGGATTGGCCACGAGCAGTTCGTATTCCTTTAGACGTTTCTGGCAGTGCAGCGCAATCACTTCGCGCCCTTGGTCATCCTTGCGGCTCTCTTCGTAGCGCACCACTTTGCGACGTAAGAGCAACAGACCGAGCAAATACCGGAACTCCAATTCCTGCGGCCGGTCCTCAAGGGCCTCGAACAAGTTGAGCATTACATCGGTGGGGGCCAAGCGGGGTTGGTTGTCATCCTTGCTCGGAATCCGCGACCGCCACCAAGCGACACAAGCCGGCGGGGGACCTTGCCACGCCGCGACGCAAAAATCGCGGCGGACGAACTCATGGTATGTCGCTTCGAGCACCGAAAAATAGACCTCACCTGGATTCAATGCGCGCGAGGTAGTCGCGCACGTTCGGCCGCAACTTTTTATTTCAAAATCAAGGAGCATGTGCGCGCAGTTTCCCGGGAGGTAGAGAATCAGGGCCGAATCGTAGGAAAACAGACGGAAAGCGGCAAGGCAAAGGGAATAATGACGCTAGCAGCCCTAACCCGCCGTAAAAAACCGGGCATCCGTGCCACCGTGGCCGATCTCAAAGCTCACACGTTTCGCGCAGCGTGGGCAGTAGCCCACATACGCCGTGACGCCGCGGTTGGGATAGATGCGGGCGTAAACCTCGCAGCAGGTAAAATGCACCCCGAGAAAGGATTTTGCAGGCTCTGCGGAGGTATTGTTTGCCGAGGTCTCAGAGGTGAGATCGAGATGGAGGCCTTTTTCTTGCATAGTCCTGTTTTCGTCGTACTGCCACGGCCGCTAAAGCGGCTCGCCTAATCATGAAAAGTCCCGTGATTTGCCGTTCTAGAGTGTGAACCTTGACGTGCCACACTCAGTCAGCTAAAGTTATGCGGGTGAGACGTAAGGAATATCGCAAAAGTTTCGCGTCCCAGTAACCGAAGATTACAAGATTATGATTATTTCGTCCTTGCTATCCTTGCTACTACTTTCGCTCCTCAGGAGCAGGGCTTAGGGTTCGCGATAACGTCGTGAATATGGACAATCTGAAAAATGTCACAAACCCTGAGGCCTGCCGGCCTTCAGGGTTTTTTTTATTGACTTGTCACTTGTTCTTGGTCAGTTGTCCGTTGCAACTGCCAAAAACCACGGACCACTAACTACGGACCACTTACCATGTCTACAGACGACCGAAAAATCACGATTTTTGACACCACCTTGCGCGATGGCGAGCAGTCGCCCGGCTGCAGCATGAACCTCAGCGAAAAGCTCGAGGTGGCCCAAGCGCTGGCTGATTTGGGGGTGGATGTGATCGAGGCTGGGTTTCCCATCACGTCGGTCGGTGATTTTGAAGCGGTCCGCGAGATCGCCAAGACGGTTAAAGGGGCAACCATCTGCGGCTTGGCCCGTTGCCACGAACGCGATATCGACCGAGCGTGGGAAGCTTTGCAGGATGGCCAAGACACGCGGATTCATGTGTTCCTCGCCACGAGTGCGATCCACCGCGAGTTCAAATTGCGGATGGACAAGGAGGAAATCATCCGCCGTGCCGTCGAAGGGGTGAAGCGGGCCAAAAGCTACTGCGAAGATATCGAGTTCTCGCCCGAGGATGCGGCGCGCACGGAGCCTGATTTTCTCTGCCAAGTGGTTGAAGCCGCGATCGCCGCGGGGGCGACGACGGTCAACATTCCCGACACGGTCGGCTATGCCACTCCCACGCATTTTGCCAATGTCATCGACAACTTGATGAACCGCGTGCCGAACATCGACCAGGCCATCATCAGCGTGCATTGCCACAATGATCTGGGTCTCGCCGTGGCCAACAGTCTGACTGCGGTCGAACATGGGGCGGGGCAAATCGAATGTACAATCAACGGTCTCGGCGAGCGGGCCGGAAACTGCTCGCTTGAAGAGGTGGTAATGGCCCTCCGCACGCGCAGCGACTATTACAAACTTGCGACTGGCATCAACACGCCGCGTTTGGTGCCCACCAGCCGGTTGGTCTCCAACATCACAGGCATGTTGGTCCAGCGGAACAAGGCCATCGTGGGTCGTAATGCGTTCGCCCATGAAGCCGGCATCCACCAAGACGGCATGTTGAAGGAGCCCACCACTTACGAAATTATGCGGCCCGAGGACGTCGGCTTTAGCAAGACCGATCTCGTGCTCGGCAAGCATAGCGGCCGGGCGGCGCTCTCCGATCGGGCTCGGGCGATGGGTTACCATCTCAACGATGCTCAAATCGAAGAATTGTTCACCGATTTCAAAAAGCTCGCCGACAAGAAAAAAGAAATCTACGACGGCGACATCGCCGCGTTGATCGAGCAGAACAACACCGAGATCGGCGACCAATGGCAGTTGGTGACTTATAGTGTTCACGCCTCGAATGATGCATCACAGCGGGCGCAGGTGGTCCTCAGCCGTAATGGCGAGGAATTTCCATCGCGCGAGGTTGTGGCCAAGGGGCCACTCGATGCCCTCTTTAACGCAGTGGAAGAAGTCACCGGTAAGACCGTCGTGCTCAAAGACTATCGAGTGCAAAGTGCGAGCCGAGGTACCGACGCTCAAGGCGAGTCGCTGGTGGAAGTCGAATACAACGGCAAAACCTTCCGCGGACGCGGTACGTCGACCGACACGATCGAGGCCAGCACGCGGGCATTCGTGAACGCGATCAACCGGATTGAAATTGGCGCAAGCGAAATGGGCAGCCACGCAAGGGGGATTGTGTGAGGATGTGGTGAGTGGTTGGTGGCTGATAGTATGTTTGTCCAATCACTTGCCACCAACCACTTACCACCCACAACTCACACCACAAACGCCATCACATAAAACACCCAGCCGGTGATCGTGGTGAGCAGCATGTCGATGGCGGCGAGCCAGCCGAAACGGCGATGGAAGGCGCTATGCTCGTTGGGCAAAGGTGGGTTGGGGAACCGCCACAGGGCAAGTACGATGACCGTGATCCATAGCACAACCGTGGTAAGTGCAAAGAACAGATGAATCCACAGTGCGGTGAACACGCCTGAGGTTGGTGATCCCCCTAGATCACCTGCCGCGCGTGCTTGCCAGCCGTTGAGCCGAATGTCGATTTCAAACGTGGTGAGCACCACGGCCAGTAGCCCGGCGAGGCCCAATTGCACGTGCTTGTGAAGTTGAAAATTGCGGTGGACCCGAACTTGCCGGATGCTCCAGGAGAGGATCAGCATCACCACGACCATGCCAACGCAGACGGCATCGAGCATGAACGAGGCCCGCGTCCCCAGAAAGCCGTCCCAGCCGGGGTAATCCATGAGTTTTCACCAATCGCAGCGGAAGAAATCGCGGAGAGTTGCTGTCGAGCCACGAATGAAAGTCATGGTTGGCGAACTCCCTCAAAAACAGTAATCTGAAGACGCCCATTATGCGGGAGTAGAATCCAGCGCGAAAGGGGAAATAGGATGCGGTCTATTCCGCACTCCGCAATCCGCAATCCGAATTACAGTTTTTTTGAAGATACTGCGGCCGAGTGGCGGAATGGCAGACGCTCTGGACTTAAAATCCAGTGGGGGGTAACCCTCGTGCGGGTTCGAGTCCCGCCTCGGCTACTTACTATGTAAGGACTTACGACAACATCTCACGCCTGATGTAACGTCTCTCAAAACCCAGGCGGAACAAAGTCGGAACAGGTGGGCACTTACATAGCACTCACGTCGATGGTCTCCGGTAAGAGCCATTCATAGTATTCCTTTGCCCAATCGCAATCGTGCGTGGGGCGATAGGAAGAAATGTGGCCAGTCTCCATCGAAACAGTAGATCGCCCTATTACTGCATTCGCTTTCGTTACCAAGGACGAAATGTTAATCGTTCACTTGGTACGTCCGACAAGCGAAAAGCTGCCGGTATCTGTTCCCGCATCGAAGAAACGCTTCACCTACTTGAGCAAGGCAGAATTGAAATCCCTACGGGTGTTGAACCGTTTGAGTTTATTTTTTCTGATGGCAAAGCCACAGCAAAAACGACCAAGTCTAAGTCACTTGGGCTGACAGAGTTTCATGCCACCTATCAGGCAAAGCTGCCCGAAGGTCGGAAGGAGCAATCCACCCTTGACGGTGAGCGAATTCATCTCAAGCATTTTCAACGACATCTCGGTCTACACCGCGAAATGCAGTCGATTTCTAAGGCCGATCTCCAAACCTACGTTACCAAACGCCTCAAAGAAAAGTATCATGAGAAACCTATTCAACCGGATACCGTTCGTAAGGAATTGGTGACGTTTCGCATGCTCTGGAATTGGGGCGTTCAAGAAGGGCTGCTGATGGGCCCCTCGCCCACTAAGCACGTCGTCCTGCCACTGACGGATGAGAAGCCGCCATTCATGACTCGCCAAGAGATTGAGCGTATCGTAGCTCGTGGTGGACTCACAGAAAAAGACGAGAGCAGACTGTGGGATGCCATCTATTTGGAAACCGCCGAAATCAATGAAGTCTTGGAGCAAATTCGTAAGACGGCCGTTTATCCGTTCATTTATCCGATGACGGTCTTTGTGGCTCACACATCCGCTCGCCGGAGTGAAATGGTTCGCTCACTCATAGAAGATATCGACTTTCGATCCCGGACCGTCGTGCTACGCGAGAAAAAGAAAAGCCGCACCAAAGCGATGACTTATCGCCGAGTCGATATGAGCCCGCTGCTTTATCAAGTGATGCAAGAGTGGATCACTAACCATCCAGGGGGTCAGCATACGTTTTGCCAGCTCAGAGGCCTCCGCAGCGTCACCCCGCTAACTGTTTGGCAAGCTCAGCATCACCTGAAACAAACCATGGCTAAGGGCAACTGGAGCTTCCTAACGGGTTTTCACGTTTTCCGGCATTCTTTCGCATCTAATCTGGCTGCGGCCGGTGTGGACCAACGAGTGATCGACGAGTTCATGGGTCATCAGACCGAAGAAATGAGACGCCGCTACCGCCATTTATTCCCTGCTCAAAGAAGGGCGGCTATTGAGGCCGTGTTTGGCACGGTTGGTAATGAGAATCAAGTCCCACTGGCGAGTTAGCACCTGCACTGTCAATTCATCAATGTGAAAGCCCTCTGACTCCCCTATTGTGTCAGTTATTGGCTACCAAAAAAATCGAAGTTGAAGCGGTCTGTGAACTCAATCGCCTAACCGATTGAAATACTGGCAATTTCTGTTTCAGCGAGGCAATAGGACGAACTTGGGGAACTAGGATTTGAACCTATTATTATCACATGGCGGTTGAAAAGCACTTGTTGGACACTTATGTGGCAAAGCCTGAATCTGATCGAACTCACGTCGATTATCTACGGGTGTTGTCGGGGAGCCATGTTGCGGTTGTGTGGTCCATGTTGTGTCAGATTTGTGTCAGTTTTTCGTTGCGGTGGTAGCGTAAGCGTCCGCCGAAGCCATACTTGTCGGCCGTGCTACGCTAGGAGTCGACGTCTTATATTTCCTAGCGGAGTTACGCGATGGGTAAGCCTGGCAGGCCAGGTCCGGACCTGGATGACTACCTTGACTGGCAAGAGCGGCTCGAGAATTACAAAGCCAGCGATCTCAGTGTTGAAGAGTACTGCGCTGAGGAAGGAGTGTCGCGCTCGACCTTCTATCGCTGGACTCGGCGGCTTCACAAGGGCATCCCGAAGGCGATCGCCGCAGAGATCGCTGATGATCAACAAGCCGAATCGGGCAAGGCCGAGTTTCTTCCCGTTTCTCTGAAGTCACCACCGGTCGAGATCGAGCTACCCAACGGGGGCGTGATTCGCCTTCCACTTGGCGTAGGCCAAGTCGTCATGATGAAAGTGCTGGCGTTCGTGGCGGACCTGTAGCCCTATCGGAACATCGAAGCGATGATCAATTACTGCGAACTACGGATCTTCGTCTGTACGACGCCGACGAACATGAGTTACAGCTTCGAACGTCTGGCGGTTATGGCCGAAAAGATCTTTGACCAAGCCCCCCTGTCAGGCCATCTCTTCTTGTTCCTGAATCGGCGGCGCGACCGCGTCAAGATTCTGTACTGGGATGAGGACGGTTACTGCATCTGGTACAAGCGACTTGAGGCTGGGACGTTTCAGTTACCACGTGCAACGCGCGGCAAACAAGCCATCGAACTTGAGTACTATCAACTAGACCGCATGTTAGGCGGGCTTGACCTTAGAACTGGGCGCCGACGAAAGCGCTACCGAAGAGTTGGTTGATATTTTTTAGAAATGCTCTTGCGCAATTCGCAATAGTTGATAAAACAATTGGCGTTATGGACGACGCCCACTTTCTCCCCAGTGACTTAAAGGAATGCCAATGCCTCTTGTTGGCTGCGTTTGGCGAGGCACAGAAGCTTGAGCGTAGGGCGGAAGATTCCGAGCGAGTCGCGACCGAGATTGGTCGTATCTTGGAAGAAACAGCCACCTCGTATGACGAGTTGAAACAGTCGCACGAGGCCGCCCTTCATGAAATCAATCGTCTGAAGCAGTGGATTTACGGTCGCCGGCGTGAACGGATAGTCGAGGGCGAAGGGCAACAACACCTGTTCGACCTGGAGTCACCATCCGACAGAGTTGCTTCGGAAGAGTTGCCTCAAGCGCAGTCGCAGCAGCAAGTTGCCGCCCACAGTCGGCGTGCCCGTCGAGCGCTCGACCTTTCGAAACTTCCGCACTATCGACATGAGCTGAGTTTGATTCCGGAAGAGAAGACCTGCGAAGGTTGTGGTCGCGCACGAGATCAGATCGGCCAGGATGAAACCAAGATATTGGAATTCGTACCTGCCAAGCTAGAAGTCCACGTTTACGTGCGTCCCAAGTTTGCCTGCCGGTATTGTAAGGATCGTGTGGTAAGCCCACCTCCGCCCATACGGACAATCGCCCGCGGCATCGCCGGTCCCGGATTGATCGCTCAGATCGTGGTCAGCAAGTTTGGCGATCACTTGCCACTCTACCGGCAGGAAGACTTTTTCGCGCGTTATGGGCTACACATTGCTCGCAGCACCCAGTGCGATTGGGTGAAGGCTGCGGCTGAGCTGTTGCAGCCACTCTACGAGCGACAGAAAGAGCTGATGCTTCAATCTTCGGTGCTCTGGACTGACGATACGCCCGTGACCGTACTTACCGGCGGCCAGGAAGGCAGTCGCCAGGGACGCTTCTGGGCGCACATTGCCGAGGAGCATCCCTACTCGGTATACGACTTCACCGAAAGTCGCGCCCGCGATGGGCCGGGCAAGTTCCTTGCCGGATTTCAAGGTTACCTTCATGCCGATGCCTACGGCGGCTACGACCACATTTATCTGGGGTCGAATGACTCGATCCGCGAAGTAGCGTGCTGGGCGCATGCGCGGCGCAAGTTCTTCGATGCCAAGGACAGCTCGCCCCGCGATGCGCACCAGATTCTGGAGTGGATCAGGCAACTGTACGACATTGAGGACCAAGCACGCGAGTGGTCGCCCGCAGCACGACAGTTACTGCGCAAAGAGAAGTCGGACCCAGTACTCGATCGGATCGAGGCGTACCTGGCCGAGTTGGAACGTCGTGCCCTGCCCAAGAGCGTTTTGGGCAAGGCATTGTCGTACGCTCAAAATCAGTGGCAGGCGCTGCGTCGTTACACGACAGACGGACGGCTGACGATCGACAACAACGTCAGCGAACGGACGCTCCGTCACCAGGCGATCGGAAGAAAAAACTGGTTGTTCTTGGGTAGCTCGCAAGCCGGGCCGCGAGCGGCCGTCTTGTTCACGATCCTCGCCGGTGCCAAGCGTCACCGCATTGAACCGTGGACCTACCTGCGTGAACTGCTACTCCGACTCCACGACGACGACCCACGTCTCGATGAGATGCTCCCCGACAAGTGGGCAAGGCAACACCCCGAGGCCGTACTCACCTACCGACTCGAAGAATCCCGCCACAAGGCAGCCGCGCAAAGCAGCCGTCGCCGTCACGCACGAGCCCTGAGACGGCCTCGCTGATCGGCGACCCCTCGACACTATGCCTTGGCCGGACGCTTAC
>JBGTMM010000052.1:0-3796 GCA_041743635.1 Bythopirellula sp. | reverse complement strand
AATGGCAAAAGTCACGCGATTGATTCGGCTGCTCCGCGCGCACCGCTTGGTGCATAAGGTTGCCAAGACGCATCGCTACATCGTGAGCCCTCAAGGCCATGAAACCATCACCGCCCTACTCGCCGCTCGCGCGGCAAACACTCAAGAACTCCTGAAAATAGCAGCCTGAACGAAAAAACTTGGGCACGCTGCACAAAATTGAATCGTTAGTAGCACGAAGAGACACAAAAAAAATATCAAGTGACTTTTTGTGTTTCTTGTGGCCATCGCTCCCCCAATCTGATCCATTCTCCTGCGATTTTTCGCGGCTATTTAATTTCTCTGCTATCTTCGCTTCCTCCTGTTAAACAATTTGATGCGGCCACGGTCCCGCTGAGTTATTATCAGCCAAAACGATTCATCACGCGATCTACTAACCGCGGGGCCCAACGGTTGACGGCCACCAACAACCGACCGCGCCAATTGGGATAAATCTCCGTACGCCGTAGTTCGATGGCTCGTACAATCTGCCGAGCCACGGCAGCGGGAGAAATCCCCTTCTGTTTGCCCCAGGGTAACGAATCGCTCTTGGCGAGCAAGTGGTCGAAAAATTCGGTGTCAATCGTGCCGGGACTCACCAGCAGCACGTCGATTCCGCGCACACGCAGCTCCGCCCGCAAAGCTTCGCTCCACCCGCGCAAGGCGAATTTGCTCGCCGAGTATTCGCTGTTGTAGGGCATCCCGCGATGACCGAGAATCGAGCCGAGATTCACAATCACTGAATCTTTTCCCTCGGCCAGCAACGGCAACGCTAATCGCGTCAGCTCCGTCGGCGCGTAGAAATTGACTTCCATGATCTGCCGCAGTGTGGCGGCGTCATGCGCATTGAAATGGCCGTGGGCACTCACGCCGGCATTGTTCACCAGCACGTCCAGCCCCTGCCAATCACGACGAATCTGCTCTATCAACGCCGCGCGAAAAACTGGGTCTGTTACGTCGCCAACGAAAGCTTCGGCACTCGCGGCACCAAATGAAACCAACTCGGCAACGACCGATTGCAGGACTTCACTACCGCGTGCCACGAGCATCAGCCGTGCATGACGCTTGGCAAACTGAATCGCTAGCTCTCGGCCAACCCCGCGCGACGCCCCGGTGAGCAGAATCCGGCGGTTCTCAAGCACGCGTCGAGCCATGGCAGTGACTACGCCACTTCGTCGATCTGTTCAGAAGATAGCAAACCATTCGCGGCGGCGTGCTCAAAAACGTTCGGGCTTTTGTACGGACGGATTTGCACGTCCTGTTGATCTTGCAAACGGCCCCAATATTTTTGGGAAATCCGGCAATGCACCACGGTGCGATTCTCGACATAGGTGCGGCTCAACACTTCGCCGTATTGCGCAAGAAACCCGAGCAGTTTGCCGTTGCCGGCGTCGAGTTGAATCTCGAGATCGAGAAAATCACGGCTCAACGATTCACTCACCGCGTTCGCTAGTCGCGAAATTCCCTCGCCACTCGCGGCGCTAATCAGCACCGCATGGGGATAACGGGTTCGCAGCGCCTCTATGGTCGTGGGGTCGCTCACCCGATCCACTTTGTTGAGCGCGAGAATCGTGTCCTTTTCGTAGATGCCAAGTTCGTGCAGCACGTCGTACACGGCGAGGATCTGCTCGAACGCGGCCGGATTGCTGGCATCGGCAACATGAATCAACAAATCGGCCTGACGGGCCTCTTCCAGAGTCGCCTTAAAGCTCGCGATCAAATGATGCGGCAAATCGCGGATAAAACCCACCGTGTCGCTCAGCAGCACAGGTCCCCAGCCGGGCAACTGCCAGCGGCGGGTCCGCGTGTCGAGCGTAGCGAACAGCTTATCCTCGGCCAACACATGGGCGTCGGTGAGCTTATTCATCAACGTGCTTTTGCCGGCGTTGGTGTAGCCCACGAGCGAAACCGTCATTCGGTCTCCCCGCGCTGCCACGGCCCGTTCCTTGCGTTCCTGAATTTTCTTCAGTTCATTGCGGAGATCGTTGATTCGTTTCTCGACCAAACGGCGGTCCGTTTCCAACTGCTTTTCACCAGGGCCACGCATGCCGACGCCCATTTTCATGCGCGACAAGTGAGTCCACATTCGCTTGAGCCGCGGCAGCGAATACTCGAGCTGCGCAAGCTCCACCGCCAGGCGGGCGTCGTGCGTTTGCGCACGAGTGGAAAAAATATCAAGAATAATCTCGGTGCGGTCCAGCACCTTCGTGCTGAACGCCTCTTCGAGATTGCGTATCTGAGCGGGAGAAAGCTCGTTGTTGAACACCACCACGTCGGCATCGAGCGCTGCGACGAACTCTTTGATCTGCTCGACTTTGCCCTGCCCAATGTAAGTGGCGGGCTCCGGATTAGGCCGGTTCTGGGTGATGCGTCCCACCACTTCGGCACCGGCCGTTTCAACCAAACCGGCCAGTTCGTCCAACGGATCACTTGCGCCAGCGTGCTTATTTAGAGCGCCATTGGGCTTGTGCAGTCCAGAGCCACTGGGCGGACGGTCATTTGAGAAATGAACACCGACCAAGATGGCCGATTCACTATGAATGCCTGCTTTGCGATCGAGGGAACTCACCGGCTAGGAAATTCTCCGAGGTTCTTATAAGCTGTTTCAAAACCCCGCGTCCAAAACCGGACGCTAGCGCGTTCCGGCTGATTCTATTAGCCGCTGGGCGCTAGCCCACGGTTTTGAAACAGCTTCTTAGGGAAATTAGGACATAATCAACGCTCTCACTAGTTAAGTATATCCTGCCACGGAACCAATTCAAATTCTTCGCTAGACTCTTTGCCGAAATAGGCGATTTTCTGGCTACCAGACATACTCCATGCCCGCATGGAAGCCGTGGTAAATTTGGTGCCCATTGACGTTCAAGGCCGGTTGGGTGACTTGAATTTCCGCAAATTGGGTGGTACTGATATTGTCTCCCACCATGACCAGATCGTTTAAATAATAGGCGTGGTAGCCGCCACGAATCGACCAACTTGGCAGGATGTCGGCCACTACGGTCACGCCACCCTCGCCGGCGAATGCCACCTGGTTACCTGCTTCCGGGGCTTGCAGATTGGCGGCTTCGCTCGTCACCGAGGTCGCGGAATTGAATTTGAAGCGATTGTTGTAAACACCCGCCTTGCCCTCGGCCCCGATGCGCAGGCCCTGGCGCAGTCCCATCCAACCGTCGCCACCCAATTGAAAACCAACGATGTCATTTTCCGTATCAAAGGAAACAAACCCCGACTGAGCACCGGGCAACCCGAGAAGACTTTGATTGTTTTGAGAGGAAAAAGTCAACTCCTCGGTCAATCGGAAATATCGCGCGCCGAGCAGCCAAGTGCCGCTAATTCTCGAACTGTCACCGACCCAATAACGGCGATACGTAAACTCCGTGCTCTGCAGATCCGAATCGTAGTCGAGACGCTGAATTTGAGCTTGGTCAAGCTCGTCAATTAATTCGATGCCAGGATTTCCAAACCCCGAGAAAACTGAGAACAATTGATTATTTTGGCCCATGGGATCGACTTGGGAGGAAACTGCGGATTGGTCGAAATCCAGGTCGTAAAGCCCTGAGTAAGCAGCCTCGAAAACGGAGAGAGGACCTAGATCATAGCGCAGTGCGATTCTCCATCCAGCGCTATAGTCATCGCCTTCACCACTGGGATCGTTGAATGGGAAAATCGTCATGCCGGGCAAAAAACCGGTTCCGCGGGAGGTGAAGGCCGGCACGTCCGCGGAAAACAACTCCTCGGGTGCCACATATAAGACATCAAAGGCCACATCGTAATAGTG
>JBGTMM010000051.1:0-9834 GCA_041743635.1 Bythopirellula sp. | reverse complement strand
TTCCTATCCGGCCACGGTCTGGCTGCTCGCGATCTGGGCGGCGTTGCACGTTGCCGTGGGGGTGATCATGCAACTTTACTGCATCGCACGACGGCTCGCTGGTCGCATGACGGCGCGGTACGATGCCGACATTTGCAACGTGACGCTGTATTGGCACTTTACCGCGCTGACGGTCGTGATTACGGTTGGTGTGATCGCGGTTTTCCCCATGGTTGATTAGCCCTGGCAGCAACAATGAAAAAATATGCGAGCCTGTGGCTGCTCACCGCGTCGCCCGTGATTTGGGCGGCTCACTTTATGCTCTGTTATGGAACCGCCAGTATCTGGTGCGCCAAAATGGCAGAACCCGGCGGCTCGCTTACCGGCTTGCGTGTGGCCATCGCCGCCTACACGGCTTTGGCGCTAGTCGCAATCGGCATTTTCGCACTGGTTGGGCATCGCGGGCACAAATACGGCCAGGCCGATTTGCCTCACGAATCCGACACGCCGGAAGATCGCCACCGCTTTCTCGGTTTCGCCACATTGTTGTTGTCCTTGTTGAGCGGCGTGGCCGTGGCATTCGCGGCCCTGGTCGCTGTCTTTTTCAGAACGTGCGACTGATGAATCGTACCATGCTTTTCCTGGGAATCGTCTCGCTCGCCGCGGCTTGGCTCGTGCTCGCGCCGAGGGCAGATCATGCATTCTGGATGCACATGACGATGCACGTGTTGGTGGTGGCAGTTGCGGCGCCACTGCTCGCGCTGGCGCTCGCGGGGGGTCGGTTCGATCCGGTCAGGCTGGCTCCCAAGTTGTTCGCGCCGATTCCGGTTTCCATTTTGGAGCTGATCGTCGTGTGGGCGTGGCACGCGCCGGTCCCGCACCACTTCGCGAGACAGACGATTGTGGGCCTCTTCGCGGAGCAATCGATGTTCCTCGCAATGGGACTATGGATGTGGCTATCCGCATTCGGCGGTGATGGAGCCGATCGTCCGCGCCGCGCTGCGGGCGTAATCGGCCTGTTGCTGACTTCAATGCACATGACGCTGCTTGGCGCGCTGATCGCCCTGAGCTCCCGCGTCCTTTATCATCACGCTCATGGTTCCAGCCTCACCCCTCTTGAGGACCAGCATCTTGGCGGCGCCATTATGCTTATCGTGGGTGGCGCTTCATATTTGATAGGTGGACTCTGGCTGACACTCGGACTGGTCCGCCAAGAGCCCGAGGGCACAGGAGCAAGCAAATGAACAGTCCGTCACAAAGTCCTCGATTCACGCGCGACCTGCTCAGAATTGCGTTGCTACTTGTTGCCATTGGCATCTTGGGGTTTGTCGTCGCCGCATCGGGAATCGTTCCGATCAAAGCTAGCTCCGAGCACTGGGCGATCACCCGTTGGTTCTTACAGTTTTCCAAGCAGCGCTCGGTCGCAACGCATTCAATTGGAATTGTCACACCGAGACTCGACCAGTCGTGGCTGATGCTCAAGGGCGCGGGCCATTATGAGTTCGGTTGCCGGCCCTGCCATGGCAGCCCGGAGTTGCGCAACCCGAAGATAGCTCAGGGCATGACTCCCATACCGCCCTATCTTCCCGAGACGGTTTCGAATTGGGACACCGAGGAATTATTCTATTTGGTCAAACATGGAATCAAGCTCACTGGGATGCCTGCTTGGCCCTCTCAAAAACGCGACGACGAAGTTTGGGCGATGGTCGCGTTCCTCCGTGAGTTTCCACAGTTGGATAATGAAGAGTATCGGCGACTCGTTCATGGAGACGATCGCGTCGAGAGTGTTCCGCTGGAGGGTTTGGCGCCGCCGGAAAATATACCACTCGGGGTTACCGCAAACTGCGGGCGTTGTCATGGCGTGGACGGCCGCGGTCGCGGATCAGATGCCTATCCCAAACTCGCCGGTCAAAGTCCCCAATACCTGATAGAGTCCCTTAAAGCCTTTGCACTAGGCGAGCGCCACAGTGGGATTATGGAACCCATTGCCGCGGCACTCGCCGAGGAAGATATCGACAAATTAGGGCAATACTATGGGCAGTTGCCGCCGCCTGGGCCGGCCAGCGATGCGGAGAACGCGGACGAGACACCTAATGCGCCAGATTCTCTAACCGATGAAATTAGGCGAGGCGAATCAATCGCGCGGCTTGGAGTTCCGCAGCGCGACGTGCCTGCATGTTATGCATGTCACGGACCGAGCGATTTGCCGCGGAATCCGAATTATCCCTTGCTCGCCGGTCAACCAAGCGATTATATCGAATTGCAACTCAAGCTCTTTCAGCGGGAGCAGCGAGGAGGAACAGCCTACTCTCACGTCATGCACCGGGCAGCCAAAGGTCTCAATGGCACTCAAATCAGCGACGTGGCGCGGTACTATTCTTCGTTGAAATCCCAATAGTGCTGGCCAGGTACGCTTCATGCAGCTTTTCAAAGAGTTTGCCACCAAGTAGAATCGAATCGTCGCGGATGGTGGGCACCGCGGGTGTAGTTCAATGGTAGAATGAAAGCTTCCCAAGCTTTAGGCGAGGGTTCGATTCCCTTCACCCGCTTTGGTTTCATTTGCGGCTACGCCCAGGGATTGCACGCCCAGGGATTGCAATCCCTGGGCTTTCTTATGGCGCGTGCGGCTCAGGATAACGGTTCATTCGACTGTTTGCGACTTGTTGGGGCCGGGGAAATTATCCGGCACAGGGATTGTCACCTCTCCCGTGGCGGCCCATTCGGTGCCGCGCCGCAGCGTCGTTCGGAATCCGACGCATTGCATCGAATAGGCGGCGTGGCCCAGCACGGTGTGAAATACCCGGCCCGCGCCGTAGGAAAGCACCATCAGCAATGGTTCATGTTTGCCGGACCCTTCGAACTTGGGATCGCTGTACGCCGTGGCGAGGATTTGCATATCCCTGGCTGGGCCGCGCAGAGTGTCGTAGAGTTCATCCTTGGTGTGCATCCACACGGTGGGCATTCCGCGCGTGATCGGATGCTCGGTATCTCGAATGCGGATTTGATATTCATGCGGGGGACCATGATGGCCAGCGGGACCTGGTGCCGCATCGCGGATTTCTTTGCCGGCGCCATCAAGGTAAACGTGGGGACCCGCCTGTTCGTTACGGCCATACCAACCACCAACGCCACACATCCGATTGTATTCCGCCCAGTCGGGAAACGCATTGTCAGCCGAGTGGACCGGGACAAAGCCATGTCCACCTGCGACAAACTTCAAGAAGTCTTGTTCGGTTTCGGTTGGCCAACGCGGGCCAATGTAATTGCCGATCACCGCGTCATAGTCAGCAAAACGCGGACGGAAGTTCATGTTTTCGAGTTGCGGCATTGGTCCGGACAGATTGGGCATGTAACCCTCGGGGATGGGTACTGTCGCCACATCGACCTGAAACCGACCGCTGTCTTCCAAAATATGCCGCATCAGTGGCGTGGTTTTTTGCCATTCGTGGTAAGGATTGTGCCCGTCGATGATCAGCACGCGCAATTTTTCAGTAGCGTGAGCAGCGGAGTTCATTCCAGCAAAGAGTGACAGCAACATCAGCGGCACCAAAAAGCGCATATCGATTCTCCGGGTGAGCGTCTAAAGCAGTGATTGATTATGACGTTGAAAACTCTCCTGGCAACGAGCGCGAAACCGCAAGCGATGCGACGGACTCATAATCACGTTTACCAGAGGTGTGAAATAGAGGAAAATCGGCGAACTTACGAACGAGCCGGTTCTGATACTTTCCTCGCAGGCCATTATGCCCCACAACAACCGTTTCCATCACCAACCCTATCACACCGCTCCGCCAGCGGTGCCGACCGAGGTCCTCGGCATACCATTGAAGGTCGAACCGAAAGCAGCGGGTTATCACGAAACGCTAACTTCGGCATGTGAATCGTTCGGCAGCGTTAATCTCGCCGCCGTGTACTTGCTGCATGGAACATTCACCGGTAACGACGTGCTCGGCATGTTCACGGAATTGCGGCGTTTTAGTCCGCGGCTGGCCGAACGATTGCGACGATGGCTAAAACGGCTTGTTGATTTGGTCATCGACGAAACGGGCAACTACACGCCGCGCTTTGCCGCCACGTTTCAAGCGGGGTTGTCTCAAGCGGTCGGGCGTGAGATTCCCGTGCGAATTTTTCACTGGTCGAGCCAAAACAACCATATTGCCCGCGCGGACGGAGCGGTGCGATTGATCGCGAGGCTGGCCGAAGTCGCCGAGCAACAAGATGAAACGGAGCTTTGCTCGCCATCGTCACCACGAGTGATGTTGTGGGGACACAGCCACGGCGGAAATGTGCTCGCGCTCATGACGAATTTACTGGCGGCAAATCGTGAAACCCGTAGGCAATTCTTTGATGCGGCGCGCGTTTTTTACACACCTTGGCTACGCCAAGACCCGGACATGCCCGTCTGGCAGCAGGTGGAAGAACTTCTGGAGTCGGATCATAGCGTGCGCCGCTTGCCGCTGGATATCGTGACCTTCGGCACGCCGATTCGCTACGGTTGGGAAAGCGGCGGATACAGCAACTTGCTGCACTTTGTGAATCATCGACGATCGCGGCATTTGCCCTCCCATCGTACGCACCATCCGCTGCGGCCGCTCCACTTTTTCTCGGCGCTGCATGGCGATTATATTCATCAGATTGGCATCGCGGGTACGAATATGATTCCCGTGCCACTGGCGCTGCGGACTTTTCTGGCGGATCGTCGGCTGCACGCCCTCTTGCAAAGCGAGGTGAGTTGGTATCGGTTGCTCAAAAGGTATGCGCATGGACAGCGCGTGCATCACGAAGGGCCGACGTTGCTGGTGGATTATGACGATGGTGGCTGGCGGTTTTGGCACCATTTGGCGGGCCATGCGGTTTACACGCGGCGAAATCGGCTGCCGTTTCATCTCGCGGAAATCGCCAAGCGATTTTACGGGGCGAGCGGGTGATGTCAGTCACCCGTTGATGCAGGGAGCTTACGCACCCCGCTCGCCAGTTCGTATAATTGTGAGATGACCACGTTCATTCAAATCGCCACGACGACAGCCACGCGGGAAGAAGCCCAGAAGATTGCGCGGATGCTCATCGAGCATCGGCTAGCCGCCTGCGCCCAGGTCTCGGGCCCCGTGATGAGTGTCTATCACTGGCAGGGGCAGGTCGAAGAAGGCGAAGAATGGCTTTGCACGCTCAAGACTCGCGCGTCATTATTTGAAAAAGTCGCCACGGCGATCCACGAGATCCACTCCTATCAATGCCCCGAGATCATGGCGACGCCGGTGGTGGAAGCCAGCGCGGATTATCTGGCGTGGCTGGAGCGGGAACTCTCTTAATATTTGTCCCCGGCTCATCCCGTGACTATCCTAAGACCATGAGCACCAAATGGGCGGAAAAGTGTGATCCTGAGTTGCCGGCGCGAGAGTTTGCCCGGTTGGTGTTGGCCGAGCGATTGGAAGTGGTGAAAGCACTGCTGCCGCGCGCGGCTCATCATCATGAAGAAGATATCGAACACGTGCATCAACTGCGGGTGGGTTGTCGACGGGCGTCGGCGGCTTTGCGTGCGTTTACGCCGTTGATGAGCGAGAAGCCGCGGAAGTTAAAAAATTGGCTCAGCCGCATTCGCGACGCCGCAGGTCCCGCGCGGGATATTGACGTGCTGCTGGCGCGCTTTGCGGGGGAAGAAGCCGATGCCGTGACGGAATATGCCATCGCTCGGCTCACCGAGGAACGTGGTAAAGTGCAAGGCCTACTGGTGAAAGTGGCCAAGCAAGCCACCAGCGGGAAACTCGACCGAGCTGTATCGGAAACGCTATCGTTGCTCGACAAGAAAAAAAAGTCGAAGGCGCCCCAGCTTGGTAAATATGGTCACAACGCGCTCTGTTTGGCTTACACGCCGTTCGCTCGGCTGGTTCATTTGGAGAATCCAACGGCCGATGAGTTGCATCAATTTCGAATCGCCGGCAAGCGATTGCGTTATTCAGTGGAGATCTTCCACGGGTTGTTTCCGGATCAATTGCGAGAGGAGATATATCCGCTCATCGAAATCCTGCAGGAGCAATTGGGAGAAACCAACGACCATGCCACTGCCCAGCAACTCTATCAAACGTGGCTCGCGGAAATGAGAGCCGATGAATTGGCAGCGGAAGTGGCGGGGCGAGTGATCGCGGAGCATAAGGCGATGCTGCGGCTGCGAGCCCAGTTTATGCGCTGGTGGAGTGCCAAGCGAATCGCTCAGGTGGAAGCATTCTTTAACACCCTCCAGGGCTGAGTGCTTTGTTACCAAAGGGCCTGGTCAATCCGACGCGCAGCGGCGCGGTAACCGGATCTCCTAGCGCACGTGCTGCCTGGAAATCGGCGAAAAATCTGGCCTCGGACCCCGATTCGCTCATTGGCACGATAAGCTATAATGAAGATTTCGTGAATATTCTGTTTTACCCGCATTTCTGCGTGCTCATTACTATTATAAGACCCTGAGTCCATCCATGCTTGCTCGTAATTCTCTTCCCGTTCTCATGCTTTGCATGGCAAGTTGGCTGGTGGCCGAAGATGGACTTGTGATTGCCGAGGAAGCGGCAAAATCAGCAAGCTTGGCGGTGCAATCGCCGGCGGCAAGTTCACCTTTGGTTGGCAGCGCGAAAGTAAAAGCCGACGCCAAGAAAATTCGCAACGTGATTCTCATCATCGGCGACGGCATGGGGCCGCAGCAGATGGGACTGTTGTTTGCTTACGCACGCCATGCCCCGGGCTCGAAAGTGCCCAAACGGATCGCCGCGATGGAGCAAATGGCGATCGACGGCGAGCTCGGCATGGTGCGAACCGAACCGTACGGCTCGCTCGTGGTCGACTCGGCGGCGGCTGCGACACAACTCGCGACCGGCAAATGGTCGGACTCGGAGATGATCGGCGTGGACTTCGAGGGGAACTCAGCCCCCACGGTCGTGGAAATTGCTCGCGATCTGGGGAAGGCGACCGGCATTGTCTCCGACACGCGGCTCACCCACGCCACTCCTGCCGCGTTTGCCGCCCATCAGCGTGACCGCTCAATGGAGAATGAAATCGCGGTTGACATGATTGAAAATAATGTCGACGTGCTGTTGAGCGGAGGCTTGCGGAATTTCGTGCCGCAGGCGGTGAATGACAAGGATTCCGCGACCTACGACGCGCTCGTGCAGATGATGGGAGGCGTCTATGAACCCTATTCCCGCCGCGAGGACAACCGGAATCTGCTACTGGAAGCCCGCAACGATTACAAGATCGTGTTCGATCACACAGGGCTCGCCGACGTGAAACAGGGTAAAGTGTTGGGATTGTTCGGCAACTCGGAAATGCTCGACGCGATTAGCGAAAACAAGGCCTTGGCAAAAGCGGATCGCACGGAACCGACGCTCGTGGAAATGGCTGAAAAATCGCTGGAATTGTTGAGCCAGGACCCCGACGGTTTTTTCCTGATGATCGAAGGGGGGCAAATCGACTGGGGCGGGCACAACAACGATGCGGGCGTGATGCTGCAGGAGCTGTTGCAACTCGACCATGCCATTCGGGTGGTGCTAAATTGGGCCCGTGAGCGCGACGATACCCTTGTGCTTGTCACCGCCGATCACGAGACCGGCTCGTTCGGTTTCAGTTATTCCGGCAAAGACCTGCCCGAGCCACGGCAACTGAGCGGCAAGGTGTTTGGCGAGGAGTTGTTCATGCCGAATTTCAACTACGCCTCGCATGAATTGCTCGACAATCTCGCGGCACAGAAGAAAAGTTTTTTTGAGCTGTTCACCGAATTCGACGCCCTGCCCGAGAAATCAAAAACAGCGGAGACATTGGTCACGCTGGTGAATGAGTCGGTCGCGCCGTACAGCATTACGCTGGAGGACGCGACAAAGATTCTCACGCGCAGCCCGAATCGCAATTTCAAAAAAGGGCATCCGTATCTGGGCACCAAAACCGTTCCGCAGATGCCCGACCAAGAGGACTTTTACGTCTACGGCGAAAATCTGCGTTTCAATCGGCTGGGCCACATTCTCGGCGGCCAGCAAAACGTCGTCTGGGGCACCGGCACGCACACCAACACCCCCGTGGCGATCATCAGCCACGGCCCCGGCTCCGAAAAATTCTCCGGCCTAATGCACGCGACAGACGTGGGGCAGCGGGTGATTGAGATTGTGAAGGGTGAGTGAGCGGAATTGCGGACTGCGGAGTGCGGAGTGCGGAATTGGGAACCGCTGATTCATGCAGATGGAGACGCGTAGAACCCACGAATCTGGCGAAACGCATGAATGGGAAGTATTCCTAAAATCATGTTGCTCTGTGATTGAGATTTCCGTGAATTCTTTAGAGGACACAAATCGTGAGAGATGCTTGCGATTGGTGGTGACAATTGTTGCATTTACGGCCAAAGATTCTGCCGCATGTCGCATGGTTTCGGTATCGAGCGGCAAATAGTCGAGCAACTTGCCGAGATCATCTAAGCGGCCAATGCTCTTGGCACTGGCTTGATTCTTGCGGATGAGATGCAGGAGCTTGCAACGCAATTCATAATCCGCCAACTCAGGGACAAATACCCGAAAACCTGCATCGGTGGTTAGGAGTGACTCCAGCCATGTTACCACCGGCTGATTTTCGCGGCGGTTCGGATGGCAGAGTTTTCCCAAGAGCCGGTATCAAGCAGCAGATTCATCGTCATCCCGGCACTGCATGGAGACTACAACAAGCTTCTGATCGCGCTGAGCTTCGCGGCGTTTGCTTTTTTCTTGGGGGGTGAGGCGCGAATACTGCCACAAGGCAATGATGCTCCAGATCGGTAACACGATGAACATCGTGATGGCCAGGGCGATAAGGAAGTATTGGTGGAGGGTCCTGGCAGAGGGTCCTGGGGGTCGGGTGTGAGGGGTCAGGTCGTAAAAAAACCCCGGTGGGAAAATTGCTCTCCCGCCGGGGTTCGATAGGTTGTCAAATTCGTATCGGAAGTCAAGGACCGCGACCAACGGTCGCGGCTTTATGATTTCAATACATGTCATCCATGCCCGGGGCGGCGGCACCGTGGCCCTTTTTGTCTTTCTTCGGGGCTTCGGCGATCAGCGCGTCGGAAGTCAACAGCAATGTTGCCACGCTCGCCGCGTTTTGCAGCGCGGTGCGGGTCACCTTCGTCGGATCAATGACACCGACTTTGACCAGGTCTTCGTAAACGCCGGTCGCGGCGTTGTAGCCGATGTTCCCCTTGGCCTCGGCGACGCGCTCGCAGACGATGCCACCATCTTGGCCGGCGTTCGCGGCAATCGCCGTCAGTGGCGAACGACAAGCGCGGAGCACAATCTTGTAGCCGACTTCTTGATCCTGGCTCAAACCACTGGGCTTCACCGAAGTGCTCGCCCGCAACAGGGCCACGCCACCGCCGGGGAGAATCCCTTCTTCGACGGCCGCACGCGTGGCGTGCAGGGCGTCTTCCACACGGGCTTTCTTTTCCTTCATTTCGCTTTCGGTCGCGGCACCGACGTTGACCTTCGCCACGCCGCCGGCGAGTTTCGCCAAGCGCTCTTCGAGCTTTTCCTTGTCGTAGTCGCTCGAGGTGTTTTCAATCTCACGGCGAATCTGCTCGATGCGTCCCTTGATCGCGTCGCTCTTGCCAGCACCTTCGATGATCGTGGTGTTATCCTTGGAGACCATCACCTTCTTGGCCCGGCCGAGTTCCTTGAGGCCGACGCTTTCGAGCTTGATGCCGAGGTCTTCGAAGATCGCCTGACCACCGGTGAGGGTGGCAATGTCTTCGAGCTGCGCTTTGCGACGATCACCGAAGCCAGGGGCCTTCACCGCACAGACGTTGAACGTGCCGCGGAGACGGTTGATCACGAGCGTTGCCAGGGCTTCGCCTTCGATGTCCTCGGCGAC
>JBGTMM010000050.1:0-4254 GCA_041743635.1 Bythopirellula sp. | reverse complement strand
GACCACAGGGTCGTCCTGAGCCAAAGCCGCTGCGGGCCCGGTTGCTCCGGCGACATTTTCGGTTGCCGCTGTTATGTCGGCGGGCGGAATGCTCTCGCCGGGCCGACCTGCGAGCGGCTTTTCACTCCGCAAAATTCGATCCCGCACGACGGTCGGAAATCCCCCTTCAACCTGACCCATGCGGCCGCTTAAGAGATCAAGCACGGACCGAGGAAACGCGAGTTCCCGGTCGCTCTTCATCAGTGCGTCGCAGGTGAGATCGTTAGCGACCAGAAAAAGCGCCATATCCCCCACGGCTTTCGAGGTGGGGGTCACCTTCACGATGTCGCCGAAAAGCTGGTTCACACCGGCGTAGATTCGGCAAATTTCTGGCCAGCGGTTGGCAAGCCCTAGGGCTTGGGCCTGTTGGAAGAGATTGGTGTACTGCCCGCCCGGCATTTCGTGCTGATAAAGGTCGGCCCCCGCGGCCAGCACCGGGCTTTCAAACGCCGTGTAAAACTCGCGGGTTTCCCGCCAGTATTCCGAGATTTCATCGAGCGCGGCAGAATTGAGCGACGAGGCACGAGGAGTGAACGCCAAGCCTTCAACCATCGTGTTGAGGTTCGGCTGCGACGTGCCGCCCGCCATCGCGGCAATCGCCCCGTCGGCAATGTCGAGCCCCGCTTCGGCGGCATTGAAAATCGCCGCCGCTTGGACGCCACCCGTGTCATGCGTGTGAAAATGAATGGGAATGCCAATCTCATCACGGAGCGCTTTGACCAACACGCTGGCCGCATGGGGTTTGCACAAGCCGGCCATGTCCTTGATCGCCAGGATGTGGGCCCCCATCTTTTCCAGTTCTTTGGCGAGGTCAACATAGTATTTAAGGTTGTACTTCGACCGTTTCGGGTTGAGGATGTCGCCCGAGTAGCAAATGGCCGCTTCGCAAATCGCATCGGTCTTTAGCACGGCTTCCATGGCGACCCGCATGTTGGGGGTCCAATTGAGCGCGTCGAAAATGCGGAACACGTCGATCCCCGCGGCCGCCGTTTCACGGACGCACAGGTCCACCACGTTATCGGGATAGTTCGAGTAACCCATCGCACTCGACGCCCGCAGCAACATCTGAAACAGAATGTTCGGAATTTTTTCCCGTAACAGGGCAAGTCTTTGCCAGGGTGATTCTTTTAAGAACCGCATGGAAACGTCAAATGTCGCCCCGCCCCACATTTCAATCGAGAACAAGTCGGCACAGTTGCGGGCGTAGGCATCACCGATGCGGCACAGATCGTACGTGCGGAACCGCGTGGCCAGCAGCGACTGGTGCGCATCGCGCATCGTGGTGTCGGTCCACAGCAGCGGCTTTTGTTCTTTGACCCACTTCGTGAAGCCGGCGACGCCCAGCTTTTTAAGCCGATCACGTGTCCCTTGAGGAAGTGGTTTTTCCTCGGTGTTCGGCACGCGTGCTGGCTCACGACGGACGGCCGTCGGTTTGCCGGCGACGGTGGCATTGCCGTTGACCATCACCTCGCCGATGTACTGGAGCAGCTTCGTGGCCCAATCGCGCTGCGGGACGAAATCGAAAAGCTCCGGCGTCACGTCGATAAATCGCGTGGTGCAGTCGCCGGCAAGGAACGTGGGATTCGTGATTAAGTGAACCAAGAACGGGATATTCGTTTTCACGCCGCGAATTCGGAATTCCTGCAGTGAGCGTTCCATGCGTTGGGAACTATCGGCAAACGTGCGGCCCCATGCGCTCACCTTCACTAGCAGGGAATCGTAGTACGGGAACACGACCGCCCCCGAGAAGGCCGTCCCCGCGTCGAGGCGGATACCCATGCCACCGGCCGAGCGATAATGCGTGACGCGGCCATAGTCCGGCATGAAACGGTTCGAGGGGTCTTCGGTCGTCACCCGGCACTGAATCGCGAAACCGTTCGTGCGGACTTCCTTTTGCGAGGCCAAACCAATCTTCGGCGACGAAAGAGGCTCGCCCCCGGCAACCAAGATTTGCGAACGCACGATGTCGATACCCGTCACTTCCTCGGTGACGGTGTGCTCGACCTGAATCCTCGGGTTCACTTCGATGAAATAAAACTGGCTGCTGTCGGCATCGACCAGGAATTCCACCGTCCCCGCGTTGTCATAACCGACTTCGCTGCCAATTTGCAAAGCCGCCGCGCACAATTTTTCGCGCACGTCTTTCGGCAAGTTGGGCGCGGGGGCGATCTCGACCACCTTCTGATGCCGCCGTTGGACCGAGCAATCGCGTTCAAAGAGATGGACCAAATTACCGTGCTTGTCCCCCAGGAGTTGCACCTCGATATGCCGCGCGCGCTCGACAAATTTTTCCACAAAAATCTCATCACTGCCAAACGCGGTGAGCGATTCCCGCCGCGCGGCCTCGAAGGAATCGTCAAAATCTTTCAGGTCGTTCACGACCCGCATCCCGCGCCCGCCGCCGCCATGCGCCGCTTTCAAGATAATCGGGAACCCCAGCCCCGCCGCCGTTTGCTTCGCCGCTGCTAAATCGGTGATCGGTTCGTCGCTGCCACCGAGCACGGGCACGCCGACTTTCATGGCCAGTTTGCGGGCCGCGAGTTTGTCGCCGAGCTTTTCGAGCAGTTCCACCCTTGGGCCGACGAAAATGATCCCCGCTTGTTCGCACGCCCGCGCGAACTCCGGGTTCTCGGAGAGAAAACCATAGCCTGGGTGGATCGCGTCGATCTCGTGCTTTTTGGCGAGTTCGATCACCCCCTCGATGTTGAGATACGCCTGCAGTGGTTTCCCTGCGATGCCAATCGGATAGGCTTCGTCGGCTTTGAAACGGTGGAGCGCGTAGCGGTCTTCGTGCGAATACATCGCCACGGTGCGAATGCCCAATTCATGGCCGCTGCGGAAGACGCGGATGGCAATTTCGCTGCGATTCGCGGCAAGTAATCGACGGATCGGTTTCATGGCAAGTCCAAACAGGTGGCGGGAGCACGCCATTCTAACGGGATCAACGTCGCTAGCGAAGCGGCCTAAATGAAATTAGCAGAAGTGCTGTGGTAGAATTCAACCGCCAAGCATGGGAAGATCGCCAAGAATTTCATAAACCACGAATCTAACGAATAGCACGAATGAATTTATTCGTGAAATTCGTGATGATTCGTGGTTAAAATTATTTCTTGCCGCTCTTAATACTGGCGGCTGACCTTCGCAATCGGGCCGAGCGAATAGCCTGGATTCTTTTCGAGCGCGGCAACGCCGGCTTGGCGGCTATCCCGACCAGGCACCACCACATGCAAGGGCCAACCCCCCGTGCCGGCATTCGGATAAAGCATCACTTCCCACAGGCTGAACAGACCCGCGTTAAAAGCCTGCATCTGCAACTGCATTTTTAGAAGCTGGTTGGTTTCTTCCGAATTCTGGCTAAATGCTTGAGCTTGTGTTTGCAAGCGCAGAGATGTTTCCGATCGTTGCTCATAGTTCGCATGTTGCGCCACCCATTCGTTCCACCCCGGCTGCAACACTTTTAACGCTGCTTCGCTAAACAGAAAGAACGGCACGACATAGAGATCGCCGTTCTCCATTTCCATCTGCACGCCGTCGCAGGTGAACGTTTGGGGTTCTCCCTTGCGGCGCTTTAGCCAATCAAACAGGCCAGCTCTATCCGTGATGTCCCGACCGGTAAAATGTGCCGCCACCAAAGGCACAATTTTTTGGTAAATCCCCGGCAAGTTCTCGAAGCGTTGGTCGTTTACATAAATGTTGCCACGGGTCATGCTGAATGTGACGTCTCTCTGGACGTAGTCGATCACATTGCCGATGACTTCGAGGCCGCTCCGCATTTTCCAGACTTGCTCCTTGGCCCCTTTCTTGTCGAGTTCCGCGGCGGCTTCTTTCGATTGCACGTACTTTTGGTCAGCCTCGGAGAGTTGCTCCATATCCACGGCCACGAGTGTCTTATCGGCCTTCTGCAGCACAAGGTCCGTTTCGTTGAAGGCGATCAGGTCGGCCTCGAACGAATACTTGCCCGAAGAGTCTGTCCACTCTCGGGCCACGACTGGCACGAGAAAACCGAGGGTGAAGATTGCCGTGATAGCCAATTTGAACATCGAACAGACTCCAAAATAGTGGTTCTGTGGCTGAGGTCTTTGACCTCGGAAACCAGTATAGCCAAGCGGCTAGTGCACAGTCACAGCTAAAAGTTCGGGTTGGCTTGGTTCGGGAATTCGGGGAGACTTCCGATAACACGGAGGTATCCCATGAACAAGAAGTATATTGTGCGGT
>JBGTMM010000049.1:0-9754 GCA_041743635.1 Bythopirellula sp. | reverse complement strand
ATCGCACCGATGATCGTCTTGAACATGAGATTGAATTCACGCGGCTCGGTGAGTTGGCAAGCCGAATGTTCGCCGGGGGCTTTGCTCGGTTTCAAGGGGCAGCTACTCCCCGCGAGATGGTCAGAGCGGAAGCGGCCCTTGCAACCATCGGTTTTGCAATCGACCATCATGTCGCAAAATAAATCAAAATGCCCCGAGCATTTCCACACCTGTGGGTGCATGATGATGGTGCAGTCGAGGCCGGTCATTTCGTAGGTCGCGGGCGCACCGGGGGAAACGGCGAGCTCATCGTGGCCCGTGACCATGTCCTGCCACCAAGCGTTCTTGATGTTGCGCTTGAGCTCCACGCCCAACGGGCCATAGTCCCAAAAACCGTTGAGGCCGCCGTAGATTTCGCTGGACTGAAACAAAAAGCCCCGCCGTTTGCAGAGCGAGACGAGCGTCTCCATTTCCATAATTTATCGCCGTTGTGTGATCGTTTAATGTCTCGCGCAAAGACGCGAAGGCGCGAAGAAAATACAATTGAATTCTTTGCGTCTTCGCGCCTTTGCGAGAGAGAATTGACGGGAACGGCTATTCTACAAGGGCCTGCCGCGAAGCGTCTACCGCAGCGTGATTTGCCTCGTCGTGCGATTCCACACCGGCACGACGGTGAGCGAATCAAGCTGAGCGCAACTGACAAGATCCGCCGCGTGGCCAATTTCGAGGAGATTTCGCCCGCCGGTGGTGTCGCGGATTACGCTGGCCAGTTCGTCGTTCACCGATCGACCTGAAGCAGTGACTCCCGCAAGGAATTGCTGCCACTGGCGTAGAGCGGTTTGGGCGTTATCGTTCAACTGCCAAATCTGAAAATCTGAATTGCAGGATAAACTGTCGATAATCGCCCCCGCGGCGAGGATGTCCTCGCCCGTGACTTCTCCATCAGTTCCCGCGCAGAGAATGTCAACACGTTCAGTTTCGCGCACTGCGCTCGCCACACTCGCGCGATTGACGGCCGCACCGATCAAGACATGCGCCGCTTCTCGTGCATGGGCCAGTGCCCGCGTGCCGTTGGTGGTGGTAAAGAGCACCATTTTTCCGGCCACGCGCTGAGGGGTGTACTCGCTCGGCGAGTTCCCCAGATCGAAATCGTCGATGATCTTGCCGCCGCGTTCGCCACCAAGCACGACGTACTCGCGACCAATCTGCCGGGCGAGTTGCAATGTTTCTTCCACTTCCAACAAGGGGACGACGCACTTAGCCCCGGCGGCGAGCGCATGGCAAATCGTCGACGATGCGCGAAGCATGTCGATCACGATCGCGGTTCTGCCAGCAAGTTCACTGGCCGCCACCTGCGACGGCAGATTATGGACAAACAGGAGGGCCATGTTAATCAGCGTTCGTCAAAACGGTTTGCGCTAGCGAAAGGTACATTCTATTGCGATACTGGGAAGGCTGGCAAATGTGTTCCAACTCATGATGCAATCATTCATGGCCACTGCCGAACAAACTGTAGATAAATCAGACGCTCGAGTCCGCGAAATGTTCGGCCAGATCGCCGGGCGATACGATTTTCTTAACCATCTGCTGTCGCTCAACATCGATCGCTATTGGCGGTGGCAAACCGTGCGAGCGGTGCCACCGCGTCGTGGGGGCAAAATCCTCGACCTCTGCACCGGGACGGGCGATTTGGCACTCGCTTATCACAAGGCTTCGGGAGGAACGGCACGCATAATCGGGGCGGATTTCTGTTATCCGATGCTCGAGATCGGCCACCATAAGTGCCGGAAGTTGCCAGCGGATAGAAGAATCACCTTCATCGAAGCCGATGCCCAGCATATTCCCACCGTGAGCCATCAATTCGATGTGGTGTGCGTCGCGTTCGGCTTGCGGAACGTGACTGACACCAACCGCGGCTTGGCGGAAATGACGCGAGTTTGCGTCCGGGGCGGCAAGGTGGCCGTGCTCGAGTTTTCCACGCCGAGTTGGCAACCGTTCAAGGCGATTTACAGTTGGTACTTCCGCAATGTGCTGCCGAGGATTGGCCAGTTTTTCGCAAGGAACTCGCACGCCGCCTACAATTATTTGCCGGAAAGTGTCGGGCAGTTTCCGCAAGGCGAGGAACTTGCCGAAAGGATGCGCACTAGCGGGTTGGTGGACGTTTGGCACCGCTCGTTTACACTGGGAGTTGCCACGCTTTATGTGGGCACAAAGCCTCTCGCTTTCTGAGCATAAATAAACGGCAAGGACATTTCATGGCAAACGGACCGAAAAATGTATGCGTCGCAATCACCGGCGCGAGCGGCGCGGTATATTCCGTGCGGCTGATCGAAGTCTTGCTGGCCACGGGACACGACGTGCATCTGGTGATTAGCCCCAGCGGCGCGCATGTGATTCGCGAGGAAATGGATTTGAACGTCGACCTGGAAGATTTCAAGCCTTCGCAACTGATGCTCGACGACATCACCCACGCTGCCGACAGTAAGATTCAGCTTTTGCAGGCGAGCGCGGGAATCGGCACGGCCGACAGCAATGTCCTCTCGGTTGAAGGGGGCCGCGTGGGCGAGCTTTACAGCCACAATTACATGGACTTCCAAGCTGCGATTGCCAGCGGCTCGTTTCTCACGCAAGGAATGGTGGTCTGCCCTTGTTCGGGAACCACGCTCAGCGGAGTCGCGCACGGCAGCGCCAATAACTTAATTCAGCGTGCCGCCGAAGTGCATCTCAAAGAACGCCGCAAGTTGATTCTTGTCCCCCGCGAGACACCGCTTTCGTTGCCGCATATCGAGAACATGCGACTCGCCACGCTCGCCGGGGCGGTGGTCATGCCCGCCTCGCCCGGTTGGTATCATGGCGTCACATCGCTCCGTGATCTCGTGGATTTCATGGTCGCGCGGATCTGCGATCAACTCGGCATCGACAACTGCCTCATCAACCGCTGGGGAACGGAACCTCTTTCATAAGCCGCGACACAACTTGTTGCACGGCGCGCTATGATTCAAACCCTCAGCCAGCTACTTTCGCTGATTCGCTTTAGCCACACGATCTTCGCGCTGCCGTTCGCGCTTTTAGCTGCCGCTATGGCTTGGAAAACCAGTGGCGACTTCCAATTGCGATCTTTGCTCGGTATTCTGCTTTGCATGGTCTTTGCGCGAAGCGCAGCGATGGCTTTTAATCGGCTCGTTGATCGACGGATCGACGCCGCGAACCCCCGCACGGCGGCTCGCCACCTCCCCGCGGGAATTTTGAACGTGACGCAAGTTACGGTGTTCACCGTCGCTTGCGGCTTAGCGTTCATCGCCAGCACCCTCTTGTTCCTCCTTAATCGCTTGCCGCTCTACCTGAGCGTCCCCGTCCTCGCGTTTCTCTGCGGCTACAGTTTCGCCAAGCGCTTTACAGCGCTTGCCCATGTGTGGCTAGGCACGGCATTGGCTTTGTCCCCCATCGCTGTGTGGATTGCGATCCGTGGCGAGCAGGTGATGGCAAACACGAGCGACTTGCTCCCGGCCATGGTGCTTGGCGCGGTTGTGCTTACCTGGGTCACGGGTTTCGACATCATTTACGCTTGCCAAGACTTTGAATTCGATCGCGAGCGGAAACTGCATAGTATCCCGGCCCGCTTAGGAATCGCCCGCTCCCTGCGACTCGCTTCGCTGTGCCATGCGGCCACGGTGGGATTGCTGGCAATCTTGCCGCTGGCGTATCCAGCATTCGGTGTGATTTACTGGTTCGCGGTCGCGGTGGTGGCAGTCCTCTTGGTTTACGAACACGCCTTAGTGCGGCCGGATGATCTCGACAGGGTGAATGTCGCATTTTTTAACGTGAATGCCGTGATCAGCCTGGGGCTCTTTGCGGTTGGCACCCTAGACCTCTGGCTCGGTGCCGGGCGATAATGCTGTTTTAATCACGGTCGGGACGACCGTGGCTAACGGATCCACAAAAAATGCTCCGCACTTCTTCCCCCATCCTGCAACCGATCCGCGAAAAGGTCGAAGCCGGACAGCGGCTTTCGCTCGACGACGGTGTTTTGCTGTATCAGCGCGAAGTGCCGCTGCCGGAGTTGGGTGAACTCGCCAACCTGGTCCGAGAGCGGAAAAACGGCAACTTCGGCTACTACAATATCAATACCCATTTGAATCCCACGAACGTGTGCGTCTATCGTTGCACCTTCTGCGCGTTTCGGGCCGACCTCCGCGACGCCAAGGGTTACTGGATGAACGACGAGCAAATCTTGGCGCGGGGCCAGGAAGCCGTCGACGCGGGTTCCACCGAAATGCACATTGTCGGTGGGCTCCATCACCAGGCTAAGTACGATTGGTACCGCAAAGTGGTGAGCCTGCTCCGCGACAATTACCCCAATTTGCATCTCAAAGCTTGGACGCCGGTGGAGATCGACTGGTTTGCCCGGCTCACGGGCAAATCGATTCGTTGGGTGCTCGAAGACATGCTCGACGCGGGGCTGGGCAGCCTGCCGGGTGGCGGGGCGGAAATTTTCCATCCCGAAGTGCGGCAACAAATCTGCGAACACAAGGCCGACTCAGCCCGTTGGTTTGAAACCCACCGCACGGCCCACCAGTTGGGACTTCGCTCGAACTGCACAATGCTCTACGGCCACATCGAGCAGCCGTACCACCGCATCGACCATTTGCTCCGCTTGCGGGAATTGCAGGACGAAACGGGTGGATTCCAGACGTTCATTCCGCTGGCGTTCCATCCTGACAATACGGGATTGAGCCACATCACCAAGGCGTCGGGGCCGATGGACCTGCGTACGATGGCGGTGAGCCGGTTGATGCTCGACAATGTGCCGCACATAAAGGCCTACTGGATTATGCTCGGCATCGGCACGGCCCAGGTGGCGCTGTCTTACGGTGCTGACGACATCGACGGCACGGTGCGGCATGAGCTGATTTACCACGACGCCGGGGCCGAAACACCGGAAATTCTGAGTGTCGAAGCAATCCGCCGCCTGATCGAAGAGTCAGGCCGCGAGCCGGTGGAACGCGACACGCTTTATCGCCGAGTCGAGCGTTCCGGCGACCACTGGCACGCCGGCGAGCAAATCGCGGTGGGTTAGCCGGTTGAAATAACGTATAATTCCCGTGGCGACGTGGTGGCTTGCCCACCGGGTGAACCACCCTCTACGATCTTGCGTAGAAACCCATAGCCCCAAGATTTTTCTTTGGACAGTGAATAGACCGATAAGAGGAAAGCAAAATGTTTTTTGATCCCGTTTATTTCATTTACATTGCTCCGGCGTTGTTACTCGCGTTTTGGGCTCAGATGCGTGTGAAATCCACGTTCGCTGCCGCGCAGAAAGTTCCGACGTCGCTGAGTGGTGCCGCCGCCGCGCGGCACATTTTGGATTCCGCAGGGCTTCAGAACGTTGCTATCGAACAAGTCGCCGGCCAGCTTTCCGACCACTACGACCCACGAGCAAAAGTACTCCGGTTGAGCCAGGATGTTTATGGCACTCGGTCGGCGGCGGCCGTGGGGATCGCTGCCCACGAGGCGGGCCATGCGCTGCAAGACGCCCACCGTTATGCCCCGCTTGTGCTGCGAAACGGTGCGGTCCCGGCTGCCACGTTCGGCAGCGGCGCGAGCATGTTGTTGCTGATCGGGGGGATGATGTTTCAGAATCAATCGTTGGTCGTGCTCGGCATTGGTGCCTTTGCTTGTGTGGTAGTGTTTCAGTTGATAAATCTTCCCGTCGAGTTCAACGCCAGCGCCCGTGCGAAACTATTGCTCGTCGAGCACGGCATCGTCGACACTAACGACATGGTCCATGTGAACCGCGTCCTCAACGCGGCGGCCTGGACCTACGTGGCCGGCACGCTGCAAGCCGTGATGACGCTGCTGTATTACATCATGCGATTCAGCGGCAGCAGCCGCGATTGATATTTAGCCCCGCCGCTAAGCCGCAAGCGGCCGCTTACGGCTTAGCTGCCGATTATCACCACCTGGAATCTCTCCCCAAAAAGCGGTACGATTGGTATAGCGTAAGTCGCTCAATTTGAGCAAATTCGCTTCCTTCATTGCTTTGGAGAGAACTTCGATGGTGCAGCGATTCTCGAACCATGCCGCTTTGTTGGTGCTCGGCATCTTCGTTGGCATGGTCATGTCGGTCGGTTGGTACGGCTTGGGCCAAGGGGTTGCCGTCCAGGCCACCGCCACCCATGGCGAAGGCAACTTCGCCATCGCGACAGGCTTCGTCGATACGGAGATCGAGGCGTTTTACTTCCTCGATTTTCTCACCGGCGATCTGCGGGCGGCCGTTGTTAGCCGCCGGACGGCCGAATTCGTGGCCTTCTTTGAGAAAAACATTCTCGAAGACTTTGGCACGATCCCCAAGAATCCCAAATTCCTGATGGTCACCGGCCTGGCCAACATTCCCCGTGGTCAAGCTGCCTATCAAGTTGGCACCAGTTTTATTTACATCGCGGAAGCGTCGAGCGGCACGGTCAACGCCTACGCCTTGCCTTGGAATGCCAGCCTGAACAACAAAGGCGAACCCCAGCGGGGGAGTTTTGTCCGCGTAGCTGGTGGTTCGTTCCGCACCGCGTTTGTCCGCGACGAATGAGGGAGCAATCCATGCAGCTAACTCTCAACGGGCAAGCACGCGAATTTGCCGAGGGGACCACCATTGCCGAGTTGCTCGAAGACTTAGGACTTGATCCCCGAATGCTCGCCGTCGAGAGGAATTTGAATCTCGTGCCGCGCGTGCAACATGCTCAGACACAACTCGCGGACGGCGACCGCGTGGAAGTCGTCACCCTCGTAGGTGGTGGTTAAAACATTACGAATAGCCGCGACACAACGTGTCGCACGGAACCCAAATCAGAAAATAATGGCAACCGACCTGCAAACAGAATCCACGCTCACCATCGGTACCCACGTGCTCGCCAGTCGGCTGATCGTCGGCACGGGCAAGTACGCCAACTACGCCCTGATGGGTGAAGCGCTCGAACGCTCGGGAACCGATTGCATCACTGTTGCCATCCGGCGAGAACGTTTGATCGACGCGGCGGGCAACAATCTGCTCGACTTTATCGACATCGAGCGTTACACGCTACTCCCCAACACGGCCGGTTGTTTTTCGGCGGAAGACGCGGTGCGAGTCGCGCGGCTGGGGCGTGAGATTTTGCTGGGGCTCGAAAATCCTGGCGCGGATTGGGTGAAGCTCGAAGTCTTAAGCGATACCAAGACGCTGCTTCCCGATCCCATTGCGACGCTCGATGCGACCGAAAAACTCGTGGCCGATGGTTTTCAAGTGCTGTGTTATTCGACCGATGATCCCGTGATTGCCCGCCGCTTAAAACAAGCCGGGGCCACCAGCGTCATGCCCGCCGGCAGTCCGATCGGCTCGGGGCAAGGGGTGCTCAATCCCAACAACATCCGCATTTGCTTGGAATATCTTAAGGACGGCGATCCTGATTACCCAGTAATCATCGACGCCGGGGTCGGCACGGCGAGCGACGTAACCATCGCTATGGAGTTGGGGGTCGACGGCGTGCTACTGAACACCGGCATTGCGCACGCGCGCGATCCGCTCAAGATGGCCGATGCGATGCGTCACGCCACGGAAGCGGGGCGGCTCGCGTATCTTGCGGGGCGCATTCCGAAAAAGCTCTATGCCACGGCGAGCAGTCCCGAAGAAGGTACGATTACGGCGAAACCGAGGTAAAATGGAAATATGACCCACGAAGAGGCGCGAGAATTCGTCGAACGCTGGAAACAGGCTGGCCCTGCCTTGGAGAAAGTGCGCCGCCAAGAGCTTCGAGATTTAGTTTACGCTGAACACTCTGAGCAAATCGACGGTCTCATTGCGGTTGGCTTACTTCACTCGATACCATCAGCTACAAGCGGCTTAATTGAAATGCAACGAATTTTTTCCAAGGCTCGGCCGTGAACGACCTCTATCACGCAGCGTTGCAAGTTCAAGAATTTTGCCAACAAAGAAACTGGCGGCATTGTTTTATTGGCGGCTTGGCATTGTTACGTTGGGGAGAACCAAGACAAACGAAAGACGCAGACCTTGTCTTGCTAACCCAATTTCAAAACGAAGAACAGTATGTCACTGAACTACTTTCGCACTACCATTCACGAGTAGATAATGCGCTCGAATTCTCGATGCAAAGTCGCGTAGTGCTGCTTACAACTTCGGCAGGGATTCCAATTGACATCTCGTTAGGTGGCCTGCCCTTTGAAGAGAACATGATCAGCCGTGCGAGCATATTTGAGTATCTTCAGGGCGTTCATCTGGTTACCGCTTCCAAGGAAGATATGATCGTGCTCAAGGCATTTGCTGGTAGAGCCAAAGATTGGGTTGATCTTGAAGGTATCATCATTCGCCAAGGCGATAGCCTGGATTGGGAGCAGATTTTGGAGGAATTGACACCACTTTGCGAATTGAAGGAATCTCCAGAAACGGTCGATTGCCTGATCCAACTTCGCGAGTCCCTCACGGCAGAATGAAGGATCGATGCCGACCTCCAGCGTACTCTCTGTTAACGATATTCTCGGACCCGCAGGTTCGATCGCGCGGCGGTTGTCGCAGTATGAAGAGCGGCCACAGCAACTGGCCATGGCCGACGCTGTGGCCGCAGCGATTCGCAACAAGCAACATCTCGTGGTTGAAGCTGGCACCGGTGTCGGCAAGAGTTTTGCCTATCTCGTGCCAGCCATTCTCGCGGCGACTCAAGAAGAAGGTTATGACAGTAAAGAAAAAAAGCCGCTGCGGATTGTGATTTCGACGCACACGATTAGCCTGCAGGAACAATTGCTGCACAAGGATTTGCCGCTGCTGAACAGCGTGATCCCCCGCGAGTTCTCCGCCGTACTGGTAAAAGGCCGCGGCAATTACATCAGTTTGCGAAGATTGCACAAAGCCTTGGCTCGCGGCGGCAGTTTGTTTGACAAGCACGAATCGCTCGAAGAATTACGCGAGATTCGCAATTGGAGCGAAAGAACCACCGACGGTTCGCGGAGCGATCTTTCGTTTCAACCCTCGCCGCAAGTCTGGGAAGAGGTGATGAGCGACCACGGCAACTGCATGGGCCGCAATTGCCCCACTTACCGCAAATGTTTTTATTATCAAGACCGCCGTCGGGCACAGAATGCGCAGCTCTTGATCGTCAATCACGCGCTCTTTTTTAGCGATCTGGCGCTGCGTCGCTCGGGAGTGAGCTTTCTGCCCGACTACGACGTCGTGGTACTCGATGAAGCCCACACCGTCGAAGCGGTCGCTGCCGATCACATGGGAATTCGATTGTCGAATGGACAGATCGAATACATGCTCAGCCGGCTCTACAACGAGCGGACCAACAAAGGTTTGCTGGCCGACTTCGAGCTGCACGATTTGCAACTGCTTGTCGAACGCTGTCGGATCGTCGCCGACGAATTTTTCGCGGACCTTTTGGATTGGCAGGAATTCAAGGCCCCCAGTAACGGCCGAGTGAACGCACCGCTTGACATTAGGAATCAACTCAGCGGTGAATTGCAGAAACTGGCCCGCGAGGTGAAGCGCGTCGGCGACATGCAGACCGAGGACACCGAGCGCCAGGATTACATTGCGGCGCACGACCGGCTGATTGCGCTGGCCGGAGAATTGAATTTATGGCATCGGCAGCAACTCGCTGGGGCGGTGTATTGGGTCGAAACGTACAAAACCCGTCGCGGCGTGCCCCGGCTGTCACTCTTGGCTTCCCCCATCGACGTTGGCCCCGTGCTGCGTGACCAATTGTTCAACCAAGTTCCGACGGTGATTCTCACGAGC
>JBGTMM010000048.1:0-6180 GCA_041743635.1 Bythopirellula sp. | reverse complement strand
GGCATTAATCGACAGAACTTCATCGGCAGGGGTTCTTCCGTCCTTGGTGGGCCTGCCTCGAAACCATTTTCCACGTTGGATCGCGGTCCTACGGTAAGCCCCTATTTGACACTCTCAAATCCGTTCTCCACGCCTTCGGATTTTTACAATATTGTTCGGCCCCAGCAGGACCAACGGCGCGTGAACGACCAGCTCTTGCGGCAACAGGCTGCCCAAGATCGACGCCTGAATCAGGTGGCTGCTCAAGGTCCGTTCGAAGTGACCGGCAATGAGAACGCTGCTCCGACGGGACACGGCACAACTCGCATGGAATTTGGAGCCTTCCTAAATACGGGTGGATTTTTTCCGCCGCCAACAAATCCAAAAGAACGCTAAAGCTCCAAAGAACTTTTAAAGCGACGCTCGCTTGCCGACATTCTCGCGGCTCTGGCGATAATATTTCCAGCCGGGCAGAAAAAACGTAGCGGCCGAAACTAGGCCGAAGATTGACACGCCGTACTCGAAACCTCGGCGCTGCATCTCTGCCATCGCAACTGACATGGCTAGCATGGCGGTGGCATGAACATAAAAGCTTCCCGCTAAGATGCCCGCTTTCACGATGAAGACCATGCCGCCGATTAGGCCTAGAATGGGTGAGAGATTCAGCACGGGGAGATTCAGCAAGTCTTCCACCCAAAAGAGCAACATGACGGCCACGATGCTGCTGCCCCAGGCATGAGCGATCTGGCGTTCGACGGCCGTGACGGGACCCGCACGACGTCGCAAGGCCCAAAAGATCGGTGCCCAAACCGCTAACCCTCCGCCCCACAAGAGCAAGTACGGCCATGGTTTAGCCATGACGGGCCACTCCGCACGCTGTAAGTGCATCCCATTGGTGACCAGGCACATCACCAACAACACCGCCGCATGCCACATCCATAAGACGCCCCAGTTTTCTAGCACCGTGGCATGGTGCGTTTCGCGAAATACTCTGGCCACCACGTCCGTGAGACGGCCGCTCCGCGCGAGAATCGACTCACCGTCAAGATAAGCTTGCAAGTCCGCTGCCAGTGCGCCGGCGGAACTGTAGCGCAGTTCGCCTGGCTTCTGCAAACATTTGAGCACGATCATCTCGAGATCGCGGCTTACTCGCGGAATCAACAACCGCGGCGGCAGTGGATCTTGCTCGAGCACCATCAACAACGTGTCGACGGTCGAAGCGCCCTGAAAGGGCGCGCGGCCAGTGATGAGCGAGTAAAGGATGGCACCTAAACTGTAGACATCGGACAGCGGCCCCACTTTGCCACGATTGCCGGCCGCCTGTTCGGGTGCCATGTAGGCCGGCGTTCCCAAAATAGCACCGGTTTGCGTGAGCGCGGCTGATCCGGCGGTCACGTGCTTGGCGAGTCCAAAATCGGTGACATGGGGCACGCCCTCATGATCCACCAGGATGTTGGCCGGCTTGAGATCGCGATGAATCACGCCGCGGTGGTGGGCATACTCAATCGCCCGCGCGATGTCGAGCACCAGGCGCACAGCGTCGCGGTCGGGAACCGGGCCTTGAGCAATCCGGCTGGCCAAGGTTTGTCCTTCAATCAATTTCATGCCGAAGAATTGCCAGCCGTCGACCTCTCCCACCTCGTAGATCGGCACGATATTGGGATGCTCCAGCCGCGCAGCGGCGGTCACTTCCGCCTGAAAACGTGCTTTGTCGAGCTCCGAGGCTTGAGCACCTTGCAGAATCAGTTTGACGGCAATTTCACGGCCCAGGCTCCGCTGCCTTGCTCGATAGACGATGCCCATTCCTCCGCGGCCCAATTCGTCGAGGAGCTCAAAATCTCCTAAGACCCGTGGCGGCTGGAAGTCGGCACTGAGCCGCGGTCTGATCAGCGGCGTGGTGTCGTTGAGCGAATGACTGGCGACGGCGTCGACTAACAGAGCCGTACCCCAGAGGGCGCGGAGTTCGTCGGCTAAGTGCGGGTGGGCGGCCGTGAGGTGTTCAAGCGTCGGCCGATTGGCAGCGGTGCGGTCGGCGATTTCCGCCAAGAGTTCGGCTAGCTCGACATCTCGTTCTTCGGAATTGGCAACTTGCTTCATGGGAAATGCTAAGCGTGCTCCGCGGTGTTTTCGGTGTTGGTGCCATCCATGAATTGGCGAAGCCGGCGCATCGCGCGTAAGTAACGCATGCTGGCAGCTTGCGGAGAGAGATGCAACACTTCGGCCGCTTCGCTGTTGGAAAGCTGCTCGAAGTGCCGAAGCAGCACGATTTCTTGATCCAAGTCGTCGAGTTGTTCACACGCTTGCTGAAACCGCGCTTGCAACTCGTGCCAGGTGGCGGCCGCGGCGGGCGTTAATTCCTGGTCGCGTATCTGCGCGAGTAGATCGACCGATGATTCCGTCCCCGCGGCGGCCACGAGCGGTTGTTCGCGGTCCATGCTGCGTCGCCCCGCTCCGCGATGCCGCCGATGGGCGTCGATCAAGCGGTCTTTGGCCATCTGCCTGAGCCACAAATGAAACGGCATGATCGGATTTTTCAAGTATTCGGAAAGTCGTCGATTGGCTTCGATCAAAACTTCCTGCACGATATCGCTTGCATCGACCCGTCGTTTGATCACATGATCCATCCGCAGGTCGATCATCTGGCGTATGGCCACGCGGTGGCGGTCCAGCAATTGATTGACAGCATCGCCATCACCCGCGCGGGCCGCGGCGAGCAACTGTTCGGTATCTTGCTGAGCGGGCCACATGCACTTGCCGCCAGAGAGTTTACGGTTATAAATCCCCCCTCCCCAATACTCCGAGGAGGCCAATGTTTGATTTTATTGCGGGGAGGGGGGCGTATGGGAGCATCGTGTTGCTCAGATGCACGGTCTACCCTCCCCTAGCCCCTCCCAGACTACTGGGAGGGGGATTTCCTAGTATCGCAAGCTGAGGCTTGGGAGACAACGCGCGGGTAATCGAAGATAGGCCGGTCATACATTTCACTGAGGGTGTCCGGAAATTGGTACGAGGAAACTCTAGAAACGCTCTCCGCGGCGTTCCGTTGTTTGCGGCAAAACCGTGTCCCTTTTTCACCTCACCTTGAATTACAACTTGGTGCAACCTAAGATGTGAGAGAGTTATGATTGCTGTCAATTCCTCGGTTTTACTCCACACTGCTAGATTTTCCATGGAACAACTTTCAATGGCCGATGCAAACATTGATTGGCGAGCCTTGGTGGAACACGTCGTCCGCGAGAGTGTGGTCGTAGAAATCCAGGAGGGTGAGAAAACCATTGCAAGGCTCTCACCTGTGAAAGGCAAGCTTCCGCTAGCCAGCCTTAATTGTGCCCTTTCCTCAGTACCGCCGTTGGGTGATGACGTCGAGTCGTTCGCCAGTGACTTGGAGTCCTGCAGCCATTCTTTACCAGCGGAACAGAATCCATGGGATTGATTATCGACTCGGGAGTTTTCATCCTGTGGGAACGCTCCGGGCGTTCAGTCGATTTTTCTCAATGGTCGAATTTCGGTGAAGCGGTAATCAGCGTTGTGACCGCTTCGGAGTTACTCGTCGGAGTACACCGTGCGGACACATCGCAACGCCGCGAACGAAGGTTCTTGTTTGTCGAGGGGATTCTTGCCACGGTGCCGATGTTGCCGATTACGCCTGAAATCGCCCGCGAGCATGCACGAATATTTGCTGAATTGTCGGCGAGCCGAGTTAAAGTTGGTGCTCATGACTTATGGATTGGTGCCACAGCACTGCAAGTTGGGTTTGGATTGCTCACCACGAATCCACGTGATTTCGAGCAGATTCCGGGCCTTTCCATCTTTCAAGTCCATACAGGCACGACGCCAGGGTAGGTCAGTTCATTAACGAATATCCGACCCGGACGCAAATTCGCTTGCTAGCTTATTCTCCATCCCAGCTTCGGTGCAAACCACTGGTTGCACCCACCCACTTCCCGAACTGCCCTTGCGGGCTCCTGAGCTGTTTTGCTAAAAGCCTTCCGCTTTTCGTGACAGGATCTCTTCTTCTACCAAAATTCCAGTCCCGATTGGCTTCCACGGGCTTTTAGTCTGTGTGAGCGCGCGGGGAAGGACACACACATGGTTGTGCGACGAATGTCGTTGTGCGCGGCGGCTGCGGCTGCCTGCGTCGTTTCGTTATTATCCGTGAATGCGCTGTTTGCGCAAAGCGGAGCAGCTCCCGACCGCGCCGCGGGGCGGATGGTCGATTCGCTGTTCGAGGCCGATGCCCCGGCGAGTTTAGTACCGAGTAATTCTTCGCAACTGCCGCCTCGGCGCGGCATCAAGCGTCCCTCGCTGCAAGCGAAACTCGTGCGCAATGCGAATGCCAAGGACGGCGCGCCGGCCTATGCGCTCGTCGACCGCTACGGCGGCATCTTGCGCTATGTCGAGCCGGCTGAGAAAGTGAATCTTACTCCTTATGTCGGGCGAGTCGTGGGCGTGCGCCATGATACGGGCGACACACTACTGGCGTCGCAGCTTATTTTTCCGACTGGAAATCGCGTCGCCACACGTTCCCGCACGGCGAGCGGTGGCGTCGCGCAAGTCGCCTTCCAGGAACCTATTCCCGCGGGCAAGCCGGCAGAAGAAACCTTATTGGAACCCACCCCCGCCGACGAACCCGGGCCGGTTAGCGAAGGTGAAACTTACACTTTTGAAGAGGGCACCTTCGAAGAGGGCCAAGAGGTTTACATGGGTGAAGGGGGACCGATTTATCAGGAAGAAGGACTCGATTTTGGCGGCTGCCCCGACTGTGAGAGCGGCACCTGCTCGTTGCACATGGGACACGGCTATCGCCATGGCGGGGCTGTGGCACCGCGCAGTCGTGCGTACGCGCATGGGGAGTATCTTTTATGGTGGTTTGACGGGATGGATACCCCGCCGTTGGTGACGGAAAGCAGCGACCTCACCGAAAGAGCGGCCATTATATCAAACCCAGGAGTAGTACCAGCGGACCATCAAGCGACGTCAGTGATCTATGGCGGAGAACCGATTTTGGAAGATGCTCGCAGCGGCTTTAGAATCAAACTTGGTGTGTGGCTGGATGATTGCAACAAACAAGCCATTGAAGGAGACTATTTGTTTCTGGGGGACGAGGACGAATCATTTACGGCAGGTGGATTCAACAACAATCGAGTCATCTCGCGGCCCTACTTTGAACTCCTACCCACCGATGCAATAGGAAATCTCATTCCTCCCCGTAATGCCGCCGAAGCTGTCTCGAACGACTTGATCGATGGCGACGTGACGGTGTCAACAAGGAGTGAATTTCAAGGAGCGGGAATTGCTTTTCGACACAACCTCTGCCGCAGCGGCTGCTCAGATATTTGCTGCGGCGATGTTATCGGTTGCGGAGCGGGCGTTGACTGCGGCTGTGGCGTCATCGATTGTGGATCGGGTTGCGGCGTGAGGGATCGTCGATATGTCGATTTTTTGGCAGGCATTCGCTGGTACCAACTGCGTGAAGAGCTGCAGATCAACGAGGCCTTGATGGTGAATACGGCAGGATCAACGAACATTCCTCCGGACGTCCTGGCACAAGAAGGTGCTCAGATATTTGTGCTTGATCGTTTCAACACCAGTAATGAGTTTGTGGGAGGTGAAATTGGCTTCGATTGGGGCATCGAGAGAAATCGCTGGTGTGTTGATCTGCTTTCAAAATTGGCGATTGGCAACAATCGTCAAAAAGTCACTATCTTTGGTGAAACGAGCGCAATTGATAGTGCTGGCGCTCCGCGTGGCCCCGAGTTGGGAGGACTGCTAGCCCAAGTTTCAAATATCGGAAATTACGAACGAGACCGCTTCAGCGTTGTTCCAGAGCTTAACTTAAACGTGGGATATAAACTGACTCAATCCTTGAAATTGCGAGTTGGTTATACTCTTCTCTATTGGACGGATGTTGTGCGGCCTGGCGATCAAATCAGTCTAGACGTTAACAACACCTTAATTCCCAGTTTTGGACTTCCAGCTACACCTACTATTCCACCCTTCCGACCGCAATTCACTTTCCATGAGACAAACGTACTTATCCAAGGCCTAAACACGGGTTTGGAATACAACTGGTAAACACCCAGGGGGTCGTCTGCCGATACAACTCTCACAGTCTGCTCTTGTCTTTATAGGCCAGCTAGCACTCGTGAGGTTTTGTCATGGCTTTCCCAGGTTTCGAGTCGTTTAAGTTTCCAATTCGCT
>JBGTMM010000047.1:0-2772 GCA_041743635.1 Bythopirellula sp. | reverse complement strand
CGTATTGCGTGATGCCGAATCATTGGCATTTTATTTTGTGGCCCGAGCACGACGGCGACTTGGCCGCGTTCATGCAGCGTCTGACCGTTACCCATGTGGCCCGCTGGCAGCGCAATAAACGACAAGTCGGTTATGGCCACGTCTATCAAGGCCGGTACAAATCTTTTCCGGTAGCCACAGACGAGTATTTTTATCAGGCGGTGCGTTATGTGGAGCGAAACCCCCTGCGGTCCAAGCTCGTGAGCAAAGCCGACGCTTGGCGTTGGTCGAGTTTGTGGCGGCGGCGGCATGGCACTGGGGAGCAGAAGCAATTGCTAGCACGTTGGCCGCTGCCGCAGTCGCGCGGTTGGGCCGAGTATGTTGAGCAGGCGGCGAGCGAGGCTGAGGTGGAAGTCCTTCGGCGGAGCGTGTCTAAGGGAAGTCCCCTGGGGAGCGCCGACTGGACGCGGCGGATGGCCAAGCGGCTGGGCTTGGAGTTTACTCTGCGCTCACGCGGGCGTCCGAAGGGGACGTAAGCCGCTTTGCCAAATCCGCCGCGTTACCGGAGGCTAAAATATGGACCTGTCCCCTTTTTCTGGCGGTTGACTGCCTGTGGAAATGGCGCGAGCTGGCGCTGTTGCGCGGCGCGAAGGGTTAGTGGCGTTAGGTCTTGGTCAATTGATAGCCGCGAAAAGGCACAAGAGGCAAAAGAATCGTTCGTCAGACAAAATAAATTTCTTTATGTAAAGAGTCTTGGCTCCGAAGTTAATGAGCACCCCATGTTCATGTCTACTGGCTCGAAGATAACCCAGTATTTGAGCGACATGCTCGTCTGCCACCAATCTTGCCGCTTTTAGTTCGACAACCAGAAATCCTGCAACAATGAGATCTGCAAATAATCTCCCACTGGAGTTCCATCTTCATCGAAGACCTTCAACGGCCACTGTTGCTCAACTTGCAACCCTGCTTTTCTTAGTCGATTGACCAAGGCATTTTCATAAACTTTTTCCAAATGCCCGCTGCGGAAATACTTGTGAATAGCAAAAGCTGTTTCTCTGATAAGGTCGCAAATCCTGCGAATTTCGTCTTCACTCTGCATCATTTCAATTCCCTTCATAAGAGTCCTCGGTTACGAAAAACATCCATGTCTTGAAAGTCCTCTTGTGCCTTTTTGCGGCTATTATGCGGATAGTCTGATCCCCCATGCTAGCACGCGTAATGTTCTGTTGCCTGGGTGCTGCCCGCTGGGGTAAATTTGCCTTGTCTCCAGACAGGGAAGTTTTTGCTTGCTCAAGGGAATGAGAGGTCGCCATGAAGGCGCTGTGCTACGTTTTGTTCGTTGCCGGATGTTTGCTCTCGAATTCTCTCTCGGTGCAAGACCTGGTGGAGAATGTGACCAACGAACTCGGCAGTGCCGAGTGGATTTGGTCGCCGGCTCATACGAAAAACGACATTCCCGTCGGCGATTGCTACTTCCGCAAGACGTTCGATTTGGCGGAGCCGGACATCGGCGAAGTGCAGATCACGGCCGACAATGAATTCGAGCTGTTTGTGAACGGCCACGAGGTTGGCAGCGGCAAGGATTGGCGACAGCTCGAAGTGCTTGAGATTTCTTCGCACCTAGTGAAAGGCCGCAACAGTGTTGCCATTCGCGTGCGCAACACCGATCAAGGTTCGGCGGGCTTGGTGGGGCGGGTCTTGGTGCGCGAGAAGAGCGGCACCTATGTGAGCCATCCCACGAATGCGAGCTGGAAAACGAGCGTGCGGGAATATGCGGATTGGACTGCCGCCGAATTTGCCGACAAGGAATGGGTCGACGCCAAAAGTTACGGCGTGTTGGGCCTCGCGCTGCCCTGGGGCAATGAGGTGGTGATCGCGGGGGTGGGGGCGCGGTTCAACATCGCCAAGGATTTTGCCATCGAGCGGCTGCTGCGCGATGACGAAGTCGGTTCGTTGATCGCCATGGCCTTCGATGCTCAGGGAAACATTCTCGCCTCACGCGAAGGCGGCAATCTGATGCTCATTACCGATAGCGATGATAACGGCTCGCCCGATTCGGTCAGCGTGTTTTGCGATAAAATCATGAACGTGCAAGGCATCTTGCCCTTGGGGACGCGGGTGTTCGCCATTGGCGACGGCCCCGAGGGAGTGGCCTTGTACCGGCTGCGCGATGCGGATCGCGACGGCGTGGCCGAAGAAATTGTCTCGCTCGTGCCGATCCGCGGTTCCAAGGGGGAGCATGGGGCCCATGCGGTGCGGCTTGGTCCCGACGGGTTACTTTACGTAATCATCGGGGATCACGCGCGGGTTGGCAAAGAACCTGGGCCGAACAGCCCGTATCGCAATGCCTATGAAGGGGACATCATCCAGCCACGGTTCGATGATCCCCGCGGCCATGCGGTGGGAATTCCCGCGCCGGGGGGCACGATCTTCCGCACCGACGTGGAAGGGAAGCTCGTTGAGTTGGTAGCCGGTGGATTGCGGAACTCTTATGACTTCGGAATCAGCCCAGCGGGGGAAATCTTCACCTACGATTCCGACATGGAGTGGGATATGGGTGCCCCCTGGTATCGGCCCACGCGGATGAATCACGCCACCGAAGGCGCGGAGCTCGGTTGGCGGAGTGGTTGGGCAAAGTGGCCAGAGTATTACCTCGACAGTTTGCCCGCCGCCGTGGATTTGGGTGCCGGCTCGCCAACGGGTGTGGAGTTTTACACCCACAATGTGTTTCCCGAAAAATATCACGGCGCGATGTTCGGTTGCGACTGGGCGACGGGCCGCATTCACGCGATC
>JBGTMM010000046.1:0-3353 GCA_041743635.1 Bythopirellula sp. | reverse complement strand
CCTCGTGCGCGGAACCGCAGAGCGCCTGCAAAGTCGGCACGGCAAAAGGCCCGGTTCCCAGCATCACGATCCGCATAGCTGTGATCACCTTTGTCGTTAAGCCCAGGGATTGCAATCCCTGGGCTTGGCCCCATGTCACCGTCAGGCCCGTAGTTTTTCGAGCTCGACGATGCGGGCGATCATCTGTTCGTCGGTGGGCATCTCGCCCACGTCGCGCTTGCTGTGGAAGTCGATTTCAAACTCTTCCAAATCCTCACGCAAGTCGGCAAGCTGCGCAGGCGACAAGCGATCGATAAACAGCACGCCATCGAGGTGATCGGTTTCGTGCTGCACGATCCGGGCGAACAGGCCGTTGAGTTCGCCGCTGAATAATTCGCCGGCCAGATTGTACGCTTCGACCTGAATCGTTTCTTTGCGAGTCACTTGGCCCACGATCCCCGGAATGCTCAAGCAGCCTTCTTCACCCTCGACCTGGCCTTTGCCGCTCAAGATCGCGGGATTGATGAAGACGTGCTCGGCAGCTTTTTCCTTGGAGTCGCCCGTGGGATTGGCGATAAACAGCCGGTACGGCAAATCGACCTGATTGGCCGCCAGGCCCACCCCCTCGTGTTCGTACATGAGCTCAAACATCCGGGCGATCATGTCGCGCAGCTCACGGTCGACCCGCTTGAGGGGTTTTGACACATGCCGCAAGGTGGGATGCGGATAATGAATGACTTCGAGACTCACGCCAATACCTGCGTTCCCAGAAAATAAGATTGCAAAAACTCATTGTGTGCAATTGGGGGACACAGGGACAGCTTCGGAGGACGAGATTTTGAGATTTCTGAAAAATAAGAACCATGTCAGCGGTTTGGCATTTTTACCTTGGCAGCTATACTTGATGAAAGCTCTTAATCTCTCTCTGGTATCGGACTGTTTGCTGAAGGATCGAGCCATGAATACTGATTCCCTCTTTGACTTGACACCTCCGGAAAAACTTCAGTTGGTGGAAGATCTGTGGGATGATCTGGCGGCGAAACCAGACGACGTTCCGGTTCACGAATGGCAGAAGGAAGAATTGGCGCGTCGCAAGGCTAATTTGATGAGGCAGCCTGCATCGGGTATTTCTTGGGAAGAGTTGAAAACCAGGATTCGGAGCCGACATGGCCGTTGAGCTTGTTTTTGTTCCGGAAGTGGAGCAAGACGTCGATGAGGCATATGCTTGGTATAAAGAACGTAGGTCCGGCTTGGGAGAAGAGTTTCTCAGTTGTATCGAGGCCTGCGTTCAGCGTATCTGTCGCGCTCCTGAACTTCATGCCAAGGTCCATGAGGACTATCGACGGGCACTCGTCCGACGGTTTCCCTATGCCGTCTTCTACGATTATCAAAATCAAATCGTGATGGTTTACTGCATTTTCCACACGTCGCGCGATCCTAACAAATGGCGCGAGAGATTGCCGTGACTCGTGAGGAGCAAAGCCTCCAATGTTGAAATTGGTCAATCTGTCCCAACTTATCCCTCCGTTACGCTGCAATGCCTAACGCACTCTTTATCAACGGCATCTATGACGGAGTTTGCGCTGAGGTTTTAGCTGCGCAAGAGATACAAGGTGCAGGAGAATCGTTCCTGCAGCCGTATAAGGGACAAGTTATCAGTATGCTCAAAGCACAGCAGCCGACACCTGAAGGTCCGATTAGACTTTACATATCAACTACGCGAAACTTGTCTCATATTTGTTACACAGCGAAGATTATTCGCTGGGAGGATAAGCGTGAATTGCCAGAGTGGCGACGACAGCAAGTCAACAAGCACCTTGTGAGATTTCAGCCGGGAGAGGTAAAGCTCTTCAGAGGAATTGAAGAAGTTGGAGAAAAAGCTGTCAATCTGCTTACGATCCGTGAATTAAAGCGACTGGATACGCTGTACTCGACCAGCCTTCTGCGGAAAGTCAGTGACGGACTTTCTTTGAAGAAGAGAACACGATCCGGAGGATGGAGCGAAGTTTGTGATCTCGGTGACCAAGTGCACCTCCCGACAGAAACGCAGGAGCGATATGACTCGGAACTGATCACTCAAATCGAAGCTTCGAGAGTGCTTACCGATGAAGCCCTCAATGAGCGGCTCGCCTCAGCAGACAAGTTGCCGGTGAAAGTGCAGATTGTTTCGGTCGGATATCGGCGAAATCCAGACGTGATTATCGTGGTTCTCCGGCGTTCGAAAGGAGTTTGTGAAAAATGCGGAGAACACGCTCCGTTTCTCCGGCGCTCCGACGGCTCACCATACCTCGAAGTCCACCATTGGATATCACTCAGTCGGGGTGGCGAGGACACAGTAGATAATGCATCGGCGTTATGCCCCAACTGCCATCGAGAAGTTCATCACGGAGGAACTGATGGCGAATAGACGGTGCGCGATTAATTCAATCGAACGTCCCGGACCGCGTGGCGGTCCGGCTAGGCGATATGCTTAGCCGGATTGCCACGCAATCCGGGAATCTTACTAACCGACGACTACCGCTGCGTCGGATACCAGGGTGCCCGCACATAGTAGACGCCGAACTGGTGCGTGTTGCTCGGCCAGACGGGCGTGTTGCGGAAGCCGGCACCGAAGGGGCCGGGACCGGGGTAGTTGCGGCCGAATTGGTGGTCGATCCGCGAGATGCTCATGCTGGGCGCGCCCCAGCTCCAGTTGGTTTGCAACTGGGCCGTCGGAGGCACAACCAATGCCACGGGGTAGCCGTAAGCCGAGTGGGCGTAATTGGCGTGCCAGTTGGTAAGCTCGGCGCGGCGCAACGGTTTTAAGTAGGGAGCCTCGGCTTGCGCCGCGGAACACAACGAGGCGGCTAAAATTACTACGCCGCAGTATTGAGAAAGTTTGTTAATCACGATTTCATTCCTCGTGGCTTATAGTAAATTTTGCCCAGTTATCGGTCCATTAATATTTGATGCTCAGATCGTGGAAAATATCTTGCAGTCGCAGACCACGCGTGCCGTAACGAATCTTGGCTCGCGACCAACCGGCACCGGGGGTGTGAGCATAATGTGAGCGATAGTGATGGTGCATCATCTCGTGCGGCATCAACGGTTGGTAGGTGGTGTAGCTGTGGCCCACGTGGATCGGCACCGGCAGCGGCGCGATGTACATCTGGGCGGCTGTGCCAGAGGGCTGCGGACCTTCGTAGAAGTTATAGAACAAGTCATTTTTGCTCTGGTAGCTGATGCATCGTTTATAGCGTCCTTCGACTTCGGCGTTTGCGGTGGCACAATCAAACAGACTGCCCGCCAAGCACGCCACTATGCTGACGGCGAAAATACGAATAGCCATGCATCGCCTCCCTGCGCTGCCAAGCTCGCGCGCGAAGTGCTTGCAC
>JBGTMM010000045.1:0-3543 GCA_041743635.1 Bythopirellula sp. | reverse complement strand
ATGCCGAACGTGCGTTCCAAATCGAGCGGGCTGAGGAATTGGCGATGCAGAATCGCGGCCGGGACATTCGGGGCGTACTGGGCGAGCACATCGATGCAGCGATCCGCGAACGCTTCTTTGATGTCGTCCCAGTTTCCCTCGGCGAGTTTGTAAGGTGCGAACTGCACGAAGATCGACAAGATATGCTTGCCCGGCGGGGCGATGGTCGTGTCGACACTCGTGGCCATTGTGCATTCGAGAATCGGATTCTCGCTCGGCTTACCGTATTTGGCGTCATCGTAGGCGCGTTCCAAATAATCGAGCGACGGCCCGATGTGCATGGTGCCGTGATGATGTTGGCCTACGCCGTCGCCAGGCAGGCAGGTAAATCGCGGCGGTTCGCTTAGCGCGAGATTGAGTTTGGCCGAGGCGGAAGAATAGTCGATCCGCGCTACCGCTTCGCGAAACTCGAGGGGCAGCACATCGGGTGCGAGCAATTTCTCAAACGTGAGATGCGCATCGACGCTCGAACCCACCACGCGGGATTCAAGCTGCGAACCATCTTCCAGGCCCACCCCGCAGACGCCGTGTTTGTCGGTGTGGATTGCATGCACGGGTGCTTCACGGCGAATCTCGACGCCCAGGTCGATACACGCTTTGGCAATCGCATCGGCGAGTCCCCCCATGCCCCCTTGCACATAGCCCCACACGCCCCGCGATCCGCCAGCTTCGCCCATCACATGATGGAGCAACACATAAGCGCTCCCCGGCGCGCTGATCGGCGCGAACGCTCCGATGATCGCATCAGTGGCCAAGGTCGCCCGCAGCACGTCCGATTCAAACCAGCGCTCAAGAATTGGCCGCGCGGCACCCGTGAGCAGTTCCACGGCCTCGGGCAGATCGGCACCAAGGGCTTTGGTCGCGCTCAACAGGGAAAGCACTTTCTTGCCGTCGCGAAGTTTTTTGCCCCAGCCGATGTTGCGCCAACTCGCGGGCAAAGGGAGCGGATCGGGGGCCGCCTCACTCAGCACCGGTTCGAGTGTCGCGGCGACGCGCTCGAGTAGCGCTTCATACCGCGGATAGGCCGCGGCGTCGCGCATGCTGAACTTGCCGATCTCGCGCTGATTAAGCCCAGGTTCGGGCCCCATTAACAGGCTGCGACCATCGGGCAGCGGCGTGAACGAGGAGGGTGACCGCGGCAGAATCCGCAAGCCGTATTCCTTGAGCGCGAGCTCCTGGATGATTTGCGTTTGAAAAAGGCTGATCACATACGCGGCGGTCGAAACTTTGTAACCGGGCCACAGTTCTTCGGTCGTCGCACACCCACCGAGCACATGCCGACGCTCAAGCACGCACACCTTGCGGCCCGCCTTGGCCAGGTAAGCCGCCGCGACCAAACCATTGTGTCCCCCGCCGATGATGATTGCATCGAACTTGCCATGACTAGCCATCGTGTTTCACGTCCTTGTTGCCGAAGTGTGGCTTGCCGATGTGCAGATGCGCTGAAACACGAATTGTAATCGAAATCGAAGGTTGAGGGGAGGTGACCAATCGCCGCGAAGACGGAGAAGTCCGTCATTCTGAGGGAGCCTTGGCGACTGAAGAATCTTGGTTCCACTCTCACACGCACAAGAGCGCGTGCGATAGTAGAACCTAGATTCTTCGGGTCGTGGAACTCCCCTCAGAATGACAGTTAGTTTTTACACCCCCATGAGTTTCGCGGTGGCGAGCCACATGAGCTCTCCCTGGGCGTAGCCGATTTCGTCCTGCATGCGTATCGCTGCGATCGCGCCTTTGGCAAACCGCACATTGGCATCTCGCTGGCCGATCAACATCCCCGTGAGCCAAGTCACATCAGGAGCATGGCCGACCCAGCAAATTGACTTGCTATCGGTTGATCGCGACCACTTGAGGAGGGCTTCAAAATCGCTGCCGGGTTCCAGGGCCGGCAATTCAATCACTGGGGGTTTCAACAGTATGTTATTGGCAATAATTTCGGCCGTCTGCCGACAGCGCGTGTAGGGGCTGGTGGCGATTCTCTCGGGGGCGAAATCGCGCTTGGCCAGGATCTCAATCAGCCTTTGATAGCGCTCGGCACCTTCTAATTCCAGTTCACGAAGCGAATCATCAGGCCAACGAGGATCGCCATATTCATAAGCCCAGGCATGGCGAGCGATATAAATCATCGTGCTCATAATAGTGGTCCGCCTTAAAGTCGAGAGCGGAAAGTCTAGAGCCAGAAGTATGGCTCTAGACTCTCGCCTCTGGACTCTCAGCTTCTTCAATCAACGCCAACGCCACAGGCAATTGTCGTCGATTTCCAATTCTTTTTGCAGCGCAACAATACCGGCTTTGAATCGCCTCGAGTCGCCGGGATAACCCGCCGTGGGACGCAGTTCGGGAATTCGCGACCACCAAAAGGCATTGAAAGCCCGCATGGCAAGCTCACGATGGTATTTGGCCGTCATCGAAGCGAGCGCCACGGGAAGCTCTGCCTCCCCTTTCACACGAAAGCAAATGTCGACTCGCGATTCAGGCGGCCCCCACGCATAGCGACTCGCCGGCCCACTCTCGGCGAGCGTGTCGATCCACACGTCGGGAAAGTGATGCTGCAAAAGCGCCGCATAGCGATTCCGCCCGCCATGCTTGTCGCACACCACCCGCACCAGCCCTGGGCGCAAGCCCAGGGTCATTTGCATCGTCTCGCGCAACAAGCCAATCGACACATGCGACAGCGCCGATGCCTTGTTGCCGAAGTGCGTCGTGAGGTCGTTGAATTCTTGGGGATACACGAGCCGCACGCGCAGATCCGCGAGTTTTACCTCCGCGAAACCGCAAGCGGCGTGGAAGCGTGTGGAGAGGTCGGCGATTTCCTCGCGGGTGGTATCAATCGGCAATTCGCAATCATAGTCCGCGTAAAAGGGGTGAGGCGGCGCATGCCGCGCCATCAAAGTGCTCCAGTTAGCCGGCAGCGTCCCGCTGCCGTGAAACCCCACCAGCACCCCGCGCTCCAACTGCCGCAAGCCCAGCCCCGGCTTGTAGAGTTGCTTGGAATCGGCGATGGCAAGTTTTTTATCACACGCCGCGCGAGAAACAATCTTGGCGAGTCGACGATACAGACAAGTCTTCGCGGACCGCCGCCTCCCAGCCGCGGCTAAGACGGCGGTGTTCGAATGGAATTCCGCATTCCGCACTCCGCATTCCGCATTTTTTTCCTCCACCCACCAAGCACTCGCCGCCACGACCAGCGGCCCCAGGTTCGGTCCATACCCCGCTTCATCAATGCCGATCATCCATGCCATGGGGGCAGTATAGCGGCGATTCATTACCCCGGCGAGCCTTAAAACCCTCCCCGGCCCCGAATGACATTTCGCAGTTCCACTGCCTCTTCCAGAGCTTGTTCGAGTTCCGCGCGCCGTTGTTCGGTAATTTTGTCTTTGATCGAATTCATCGCATCATCTGTTCCAACGCTCATTACCAGTGAGGCCGAGGCCAACGTGATGGGCAGAAGCTTTTTATCACCATCGATTAAGACTTGTTGCAAACGGCTAACGACCTTAGTTT
>JBGTMM010000044.1:0-1836 GCA_041743635.1 Bythopirellula sp. | reverse complement strand
TTGGCCCGCATCTCTTCCGCAGCCACGGCGAAAAATTCCGTCGATTTTAGGCCCCAGTGATATAGGGCAAGTATTAAACCCCCAATCGCCAAGCCGAACAGCAACCCGCTCACGACCCCTTGTGACGACCAGGGCCACAATTGCGGCCGCCTGCGCTGGATGGCAACGACATAGAAAATCGGAAACAGAAACTGGAAGACCTTGGCCACGGCATAAGTGGCTTGCTGAACCGTGGGCGCGAATTGAGCTGCCAACACGAAATACACGAGCGTCACCACCGTCGGCAACACCAGCGCAAAGAGCACCGCGATCCAATCACGCCGCCGGTTTTCCATCACAACCCCATTCACTGGTTCAGTGAATAACAGCCAAAATAGCCCGCCGCGCAAGCGGCGGGTGCCGATTGTCTCGCCCCACCCTGCCCTGTATTGTGAAAGTTTATCCGCGCGTGTCCATCGCAGCCCGGGAGTCCCCCTCGATGAACTACCACCGAGTTTGCCTCGAAGCTTTAGGCTACACTCTGCCACGCGAAGTCGTCACCACCGAAGAGCTCGAACATCGCCTCGCGCCGGTTTACGAACGGCTCGGTCTGCCGCATGGCCGGCTGGAATTGATGACCGGCATCCGCGAGCGGCGATTTTTTCAGGCAAGCACCCTCCCCGGCCAAGTCAGTCTCGCCAGCGGCGAACAAGCCATCCAGGTTTCCGGCATCGAACGCCATTGCGTCGGCGCACTCGTTCATGGGTCCGTCTGCCGTGATTATCTAGAACCAGCCACCGCCTGCTCGGTTCACCACGGCCTCGGCCTCACGCCGGATTGTCTCATTTACGACGTTTCCAACGCCTGCCTTGGCATTCTTACCGGTATGATTCAGGTGGCCAACATGATCGAGCTCGGCCAAATTCGTGCGGGCCTCGTCGTTGGCACGGAATCTGGCCGGAAGCTTGTCGATAACACGGTCGAGCGCCTCAACGCGGATCACACACTCAATCGCCAGAATATCAAGAATCTGATCGCTTCGCTCACCATCGGGTCGGGTAGTGTTGCCGTTTTGCTATGCGACGAAGAGTTGAGCCACACGAAGAACCACCTCACGACCGCCACGGTGCTGGCCAACACCGAGCACCACAATCTTTGTCAGAGCGCGGGGATGGAAACCTTCATGCACACAGACAGCGAGCAACTCCTGAACGCGGGGGTCGCCACTGGCGCGGAAACTTTTGCGCACTTTCTCACCCAAGCCAATTGGCAGCGCGACCATGTCGACAAAACCATCTGCCATCAGGTCGGTGTTGCCCATCGCAAACTGTTGTTCGCGGCGTTGGGCCTTGATACAACTCTGGACTATTCCACGTTTGAAACACTTGGCAACACGGGGGCCGCGGCGCTGCCGCTGACCTTGGCACTCGCCGCCGAAGCGGGGCACATCAAGCAGGGTGATCGCGTCGCCCTGTTGGGCATTGGCTCGGGAATTAACTGCCAAATGCTCGCCGTCGAGTGGCAAGAATCGCTTGTGCGGGGCGGCATCGAAAAGGCAGAAGCTTTCAACTTATTGAGGCCATACGGGAATTGAATCCTACCATGGGGGTGGCACGTCCCTGAGGTATTCCGAAGGGCGTGGCTGATGCTGGTGATTGCGTCACCACGCCCTTTCAGGGCGTGCCACCCGGAATTCCCGGACACCCTCAACTAGTTGGTATAATCTCCGATCTGGCTCATGGATTTTTGCGACAAGAACGGCTAATATCCGTCAATGAATCGTTAAGACCTTCTCACACCTACCGGTTTATTGATGGAAACGCCCAAGAATCAACAGGCCGTGCTGGTCTTCACGGA
>JBGTMM010000043.1:0-5069 GCA_041743635.1 Bythopirellula sp. | reverse complement strand
CTGAAACGGCCTGAGGGCAAATCACGCTTCTTCGCTCTCTACGACCGCTTCTTTCGCCTCGGGAATTGATGCCGCGGCCTCGCCGCCACCGGCAGCCAAGTGCAACGCTTCCGCGTCCAGTTTCTCCGGCTCGTACGGCTTGTCCGTAAACTTGGCGTTCGCCTGCACAAGCTCCAGCACCTTGCGCTCGACAATCTGATTTTGCAGCACGTCCATCAAGCCGCGCTTTTCGATCTGGGCCCGCACCCGACGGGGAGATTCACCGCTCTGCATGGCGATCAGGAAGATTTCCTTCTCGAAATCTCCTTCCTCGGCCTCAATGTTTTCTTCCTCGGCAATTCGCTCCAAAATAAAGTGTTCCTTCAAGCTGCGGGCCGTCCCGGCCGCGCTGTTCTGACGAAGCATATTCTCGCGGGCACGAATCTCGGCCTCGCTGAACCCCGCCCGCCGCAGTTCCATCACGGTCCGTTCCAGCTCGCGAGCACTTTGCCGCTTGAGCAATCCCGGCGGCAAATCCCAATCGGCGGACTGAGTGAGCAGCGCGGAAATCTGTGTCCGGACTTTTTGTTGTTGATCGTATTCGAGTTGCCGTTGCAGGTTCTCCTTAATTGCGTCCTTGAGATCCCCCTCGGTCTTGTAGCTCCCCATTTCGGCGAGGAAATCTTCGGTCAATTCCGGCAGTTTAAGCTTCTTCACTTCCAGGACTTCAAACTCAACCTGCACCTTTTTGCCACGCAACTCCTCATTGGGAGCATCTTGCGTGAGCTCGACCTCGGCCGCGCGGGTCTCGCCGGCCGTGACCCCCGCCATCAACTTGCCAAAGTCCTTGATCTCGCCATCGCGGAAGCTCAGCGTCGGACGAATCCGCAACACGCGCTCCTCATCTTTTTCCAGCTGCTGGCCATCGTGGCTGGAAGTGAGATTCACCGTCAGGAAGTCCCCCTCACCCGCCGCACCTTCAAACGGCACCAACTGGCCAAAGCGAGTGAGCATCTTTTCCAGATGCTGCTCGACGTCGGTCGGCGTGAATTCGCGGACCGGGCGTTCCAGCTTCGCACCCTTCCATTTGGGCATCTCGAATTCCGGACGCACTTCAATATCGAACTCGAACGTCATCGGCCCGTCGTCGGGGACTTCAATGGTATCGAGCTTCAGGTCGGGTTCGCTGATCGCGGTGAATTTTTGCTCTTCGCTGATCTGGCTCAGACTATCGAGCAATAGCGATCCCTTGATTTGCTCGCCGATCTCCTTGCGAAACTTGTTCTCGACCAACTTGCGCGGAGCGCGACCGATGCGAAACCCTGGCACACTGGCCGACGGCATCAATTCGCTATAGGCGTCGTTCAAATACCGCTCGATGTCCTCGCGCGCGACGGTCACGGTGACATGCCGTTCGCAAGCGCTGGGGCTGGCGATTTTCACTTCCAGATTCAGCGGCTTGCTTTCCTCTTCGGCACCTTGCTCATTCTCCGCCGGGGCTTCCGCGGTGAGGGTGTCGGATTCCACGTCGTCGGTTATCTTCTTGGCCATAGTCTTCTTGCCTACTTGTGAATCAAAAGCTCCCTCATTCGTAAGGGAGTCTCCAAAAAATCAAAGCCCGCGACCTAGATTTTTCCCACCCAAATGGCGAGAAAAAGTCGGGGCGGGCTCGAAATAGATGCCTGTCACTCGGTCAAACAAATCTTTCCGCGTCGTGAAAGTTTGGCTTGACCACATTTTCCCGTCGTCAAACAAATCTTTCTGTACCCAGAAAGTTTGGCGTGACCTAATAAACACCGACCGGCCAAACGAATCTTTTCGTACTCGAAAAGTTCGGCTTGGCCCATAAACGCAGAGCGGGTGATCGGATTCGAACCGACGACAACGACGTTGGCAACGTCGTGCTCTACCAACTGAGCTACACCCGCAGCTTTGCTCTAGCGGGAGTGCACCGTCCTCGTGGCCGAAAATGCCTCCACACAAACAATCTTCGAATTATAGGCCACTTAGGCCGACACGCAAGGGGACTCAAGGGCCAGGATTCTCGGCGAAATCAGCAAAAAACAAGGGTCTCCACTGGTCGCGGCGTTGGGCTCACGTAAACTACCTGAAGTCACATTACAAAGACACATTGAGCGACGGGACTTGTCCCGACCATTACCACACATGCTGCTGTTCAAGAAAAAGTTTCTGCCCGCGATTCGTGCCGGCGAGAAGACCCAAACGATCCGCCTCTGGAAGTACCGCATGATGCGCGACGGGCAGCGGAGCTATATCCCCGGCGCGGGCTACATCACCATCGACCGCGTCGAGCAAGTGAACATCGCTGAACTCACCGACGCCGACGCGATCCCCGACGGCTTTCCCACGGCAGACGCCCTCCGCGCGGAACTCGACTCGCTCTACGCCGATAAAATCGCCGCCGGCTATGGCGCGTTCCGCGTGGTGTTTCATCTACAGGAAGCAAACGCGGCGAAATGAGTTAGCCGGCATCGTCCCGATGCCGACACGTCCCAACCGCCGGGGTAATTACAAATTAAAGACCCGCCGGCTTGGCGACTTCCACCTCAGCGGAGGCAGGCTCGACGGCACCGTCCTCTTTGGGTTCGGCGGCAACCGGCAACGGTTCGCCGAGGAGCTTGCGAAGCTCGATTTCGAGATTCTTACCTCGGGCGCGCATGCTTACCACATTGCCGGCCTGATCGACCAGTATCGCGCGGGGAATTCCCGTGATGCCGTAGTACGTGGCCAGCGGATGCTCCCAGCCACGCTCGGTTTCATCCTGATTATAGAGCGTCACCCAAGGGATGCTATTTTGGCTAATGTATTTCTGAGCATCCTCGGGCTTCTCGTCGAGGCTAATGCCCACAACTTCAAATCCTTTGTCGTGGTAAGCTTGATAAAGTTTCAGCACATTGGGAACCTCAGCGCGGCAAGGTCCGCACCAAGTGGCCCAGAAGTCAACCAGCACAACCTTGCCTCGATACGCGGCCCAATCAAATTGGCTACCGTCCAAGAGCGTGCCACTCACCTCCATGAAATTCCCCGGCAAGGCCATGCGGCGAGCGATTCCTTCGAGCATGGGGATAATGCTCAGTAGGTCTTCATCCTTGCTCGCCTGATAAAGTGGAATCGTGGCATCCAACAATCGCTTGGCGTAAACTTCGCCGCCGCGCATATCACCCACATAATCAACAACCGCCATCACCATTTGCAGTTTATTTTTGTCCGGGGTGCCACGGCCAACGAAAGAGACGACCGTGTCAATCAAATCCAATCTCCGTTGCTCGTCAAGTTTCGACCACATCCCCAGACCAAGCTCGATATGGAACTTCATGCCGATTTCGCTCACCTGCGGCCGAGGATCGGCCATGGCCGCGGCAATGGCTAGATTGAATTTCTCACCCGCCCCCGGCTCGCCAAGTTGTTGCAGATACTGCAAGGATTGCAGTCGATAGAAGTAAACTTCCTGCGCCTGATCGTTGGTCATTTCCAGCGTCAGAGCTTTATCGATGGCATGGTTGACCGTGCGGAAAATTTTCTTCTGATGCGCAATAATTTCTTCTTCGCTTTTCCCCGCGGGTTCCATCTCGCCGAGATTATCCAAGAATTCAAGAATCTGCTCGACGGTCTGCGCTTCGGCGGGGAGAGGAATGAATTCTTCGGCTCCTTGGGGAGCGCCATCCAACACTTGCAAATTGGTATCTTCTTGAGCAAATGTCGGAGAGCAATTCATGCTCGCGAGCAAGCCGGTTGCGAGAGAGGTAATCAATAAGCCGCGAAGGATGCAACGAAACATTGTCACGGGATTCTCGGGGGGTGGAGCGGTTAACTGGCAACGCATCAGGTCAGCACAATTATCCCAGCCCAGCCCCCGACTGCAAGTCGTATCAACACAAGCCGTTAAGCTGAAATTAGAGAAACAGGCCAGATTTCTAGCAATACGTCGTTCTCTCGCCGAGATGTGCGGCAGGCAGGGCCGCTGGTCAGTCGACGTGATGAAAGTCGGCGATTATCTTCCAAGCCTCGGCAGGGGTTTCGGCGAAGTAGCAAAGCTCGACATCATCGTCCGCGATTACCCCTTGGTTGGAGAGGTATTGAAAATTGATAACGCTCGTCCAGTACTCTCGGCCGTAGAGTATGATGGGAATCTCTTGCATGCGGCCGGTTTGGCGCAACGTGAGGGTGTTGAACAATTCGTCGAGCGTGCCAAAGCCACCGGGGAACACCACAAGCGCCGCGGCCCGCAGCACGAAGTGGAACTTGCGTAATGCAAAATAATTAAACTGAAAACAAAGTTCGGGAGTGATATAAGGATTCGGCTCCTGTTCGTGCGGCAGCTCGATGTTGAAGCCGATGCTCTTGGCACCGATTTCAAATGCGCCCCGATTGGCGGCTTCCATGATCCCCGGCCCGCCGCCGGTGGCGATCATGAAATTGCACTTGCCGTTCGATTGACACGAGGAGGACACGATGCGGCTAAACTCGCGGGCATCATCGTAGAAATGCGACTTGGCCACGATGCTTGCCGCGCGCTCGACCCCCCGCTTGGCTTTGTGATCCTGGGGATTCTCGGCAAAAAATTGTTGTGCCGCCGCGAGCCGAGCCTCAGCTATTTCCTTCTCGACGATTTGCGTTCCGCCGAAGACCACGACCGTGGAGTCGATCTTGTTCTCGCGCAGCAGCGTTTCAACTTTATGCAATTCAAGCTGCATGCGGATCGGGCGCTGAGCGGCCCGGCCGAGGAAATCGAGATCGATCTCGGCCTTGCGATAGCCGGGGGAGCGGAGGATCGCCTGGCGGTTTTTTTCTACGTCGTGGGGAAGTTCCATGTTAGCTCTTAGCACGCCCTGATAAGAATCGATTCAAAAATAACTTGGGTATTTTACCACGGAGCGACTGTGTTAAATGTCAAGTAAGGACACTGATCGGATCAGTGAATTGCCATAATTTTCCAGGGAGTGTTGTTTTTGATCATGGTGTTGAGTATGACCAAGAGCTTTCGGATGCAAGCGATCTGGATCGCTTTGAAGGACTTGCCAGCGATGGCGAGCCGCTGGGCGAATGCTTTGATGACCGGATTGAAGCGT
>JBGTMM010000042.1:0-3898 GCA_041743635.1 Bythopirellula sp. | reverse complement strand
GGTTGGTTTGACAACCATCATTGGATTTTCCCGATGAAACCGTCCCGCTTCGTCGAGAGCAACTGCCTCAAGTGCCATTACGAAAAGGGTTCGTTGGAGCCCAGCGAGCGGTTCCCCGATCCCCCCGCGCCGAAGCTGGTTGAAGGTTGGACGCTGTTCGAGGATTACGGCTGCTTTGGATGCCATGAAGTCAACGGTTTTGATGGTCCCACGCGGCGCATTGGTCCGGACATTCGCTTGGAGCCGAGCTACAGCGAAGTTGCGTCGCAAGCGTTGCGTGATACCAGCCTCAACGATCAGGAACGTGAGTGGGCCGGGCAGTTGATTGCATCGCCAGACAACAAGAGCATTCGCGAGCAGTTGTTCGATTCGCTCAAGGCCGACGCAAAGCTTGCGTCGTCATCGGAAACTCGCGCTGAGTCCCGCCTCACGGAGCTCACCCACAAGTTGGCTGACGGGCTGAAAGACGTGGAAGTCCCCGGCACCTATCGCAAGGTGGGGCCAAGCTTGCGATTCTTGAAGTCGAAGGTGGAATACGAGTGGCTCTATAGCTGGATTAAGCTGCCGAGCGATTTCCGTCCCTCGACCAAGATGCCGCAGTTTTTTGGATTGTGGGAACATTTGCAGTCGGATCCCGTGGAGCTTGCGGAAAGCAAAAAATACGAAGCGGTCGAGATACGTTCGCTCGCGGAATTCTTGCTCGCCAACAGTTCGGACTTTGAATATCTCACGCCTCCCGAGGGTGTGACCGAGGATGCTTCGGCCGAGCGTGGCCAGTGGTTGTTTGAATCACGCGGCTGCTTGGCTTGCCACACGCACGAGAAGTTCCCCGGCATTGCCGCCAATCAAGGGCCGGACTTGTCGCGCGTGAGTGCCAAATTCAACACGCAAAAGGGCGCGCTTTGGCTCTACAGTTGGGTGAAACAGCCCCATCGTTATCACGTGCGGACCAAGATGCCCGATTTGTATCTCGATCCGATTGTCGAGAAGGATGCGAATAACAACCTCACGGGCAAAGTAACCGATCCCGCGGCCGACATCGCGGCGTTCTTGTTGGGCCAACAAGTCGATTGGGAGCCGACCAACGTGCCAGCCCGTGGCTGGCAAGGGGCCGAGCTGGAGGCCTTGACCGATTTGGCGGTGGAATGGCTCACGAGCGATGCAATCCCCGCTAGTCGCGCGCGGGAATTTGTCACTTCGGGCATCCCCGATTCGTTGGAACCGAAGCTTAAGGCTGACGAACGCTTGTTGCTCAAGAAGAATTTTGGCAATCGTAACGAGCAACTGCAGAACTTCGTCGCGCGACGCACGATCAGCAAGTACGGCTGCTTTGGCTGCCACGACATTCCCGGCTTTGAAGAGGCCAAACCGATTGGTACGGGGCTGGCTGATTGGGGACGCAAGGAAAGCTCAAAGCTGGCGTTCGAGAATATCCATTCGTTCCTGGCCGGTCCGGGTAATCCCAAGCATCTGGATGCGGATCACGGTGCGGATCATGCAGAAGGGGAAACGCACGCCGAGGATGCCGACCACGCTGGTGGCCATGGGCATCTCGATCCGGCAGATTTTGTGAATGACGGCATCAGCTACTACATCCAATCGTTATTGAGCCATGGCCGTGACGGCTTTATTTGGCAGAAGCTGCGTTTCCCCCGAAGTTTCGATTACAAAACCACGAAGAATAAAACGTTCAATGAACGGCTCCGCATGCCGAAGTTCCCTTTCAACGAAGAGCAGCGCGAGGCGGTGATCACGTTTGTGTTGGGTCTGGTGAGCGAACCCCCGGCGGACAAGTTTGTTTATCACCCCAACGCGCGGCAGCAAGCGATCATCGATGGCCGCACGGTGCTTGAGCGGTTCAATTGTGCTGGTTGCCACACGTTGCGAATGGAAACGTGGGAAGTCGCTTTCCAGGCGGGTGCTTTTGATTCGCCCGTGGACGTGGTTGATTATCCGTTCCTCGGAGAGCATTTCTCTCCCGAGTCCATTGCCGAGTCGCTCGCGCCTGACTTGCGTGGGCGACTCCATGCCAGTCTTGTTGGCCAACCGGTGATGAATGAAGACACCGGCGAACCTTTGAAGGTCGACATCGACGGGTTGCCGATCGAATCGGACGACCTGGAGTCGGACCCGTACTATCGATTCACCTTGTGGGAGAACACTTTGATCGGTGGCGAAGCATGGTACATGGGCATTCAAGATCCGATGGTGCCGGGGAGCCGCACGGATTACGGTCCCGCCGAGGGCGAGGCCTATCCCGCCTGGGGCGGCGATTTAGCTCGTTACTTGTTCCCGAAGGTGATTGCGAACGCTAAGAAAGCGAATCCGCAGGTGAAAGGGGCTGAAGCGTGGGGTTGGTTGCCACCGCCGCTGATGAACGAAGGGGAAAAAGTGCAAACCGACTGGCTGCATGCCTTCTTGATGGACCCCATTGCAATTCGTCCTGCGGTGGTAATGCGGATGCCGAATTTCAGCATGTCGAGCGACGAGGCGGCTAAGCTGGTCGATTATTTCGCCGCATCGTCGGACTCGCCGTTCCCGTACGAATACAACCGCCAACAACGGCAGAGTTATTTGACCACACAGGAAGCAGTGCACCCCGAGCGGCTTGGGGAGGCCTTGAACATTGTGGTTGACGGCAATTACTGCGTGAAGTGTCACGCGGTCGGGGATTTTCAACCGCAAGGCGATCCAACGACGTTTGGCCCAAATTTAGCGAACGTGCATCCCCGCCTCAGGCCGGTTTATGTTCGCGATTATGTGGCTAATCCCAAGCGAATTTTGCCCTACACGGGCATGCCGGTGAACATTCCGTATAATCCGGAGGCACCCCATTTGGGCGGCGTGTCACAAAAGCTGTTTAGCGGCACGAGTCTCGAGCAGTTAAGTGGAGTGGTCGATCTGTTGATGAATTTTGATACTTACGCTAAACGGCAGACCCAGGTTGCGCCGCTTGTGGAAGCGGCCGCGGCGGCTAGCGCTCCGGCCCAAACTCCTGCTGCCGGTGATGAAGCTCCGGCGGACACACCTGGAAATTAGCGGCGGGCAAGAGAGGAAATGATGATGAACATTCGATTTGCATTAGTTACTGTGTTTCTGATTGGCTTGGCGGGACAACTCTCGGCAGCCGACTGGGGTTCCCTTAAGGGCAAATTTGTCGTCGATGGTTCGGTCGGCGAGCCCGCCGCGATTAATGTCAACAAAGATCCCGAAACCTGTGGCAAGCACAATCTAGTGGATCAAACAGTAGTTGTGGGCGAGGGTAACGGCTTGGTCAACGCGGTGGTGTTCATTTACACTCGCAAAGCTTTGGAAGTTCATCCCGATTACGAAGGCGCCGCCAAAGAGCCCGTGGTGCTGGACAATAAGAGTTGCCGTTTTGAGCCGCATGTGTTAGCTGTGCGCACGGGACAGCCGTTGCAAGTTGGTAACAGCGATCCCGTCGGCCACAATACTAATTCCGCGTTTGCCATGAATCCTGGATTCAATCAGATGATTACGAGCGGCACGCCGGTGAGCCTGACCCTTACTAAAGCTGAACCGGTTCCCGCTCCCGTTTCTTGCAATATCCATCCGTGGATGAAAGGGTACGTCGTTGTACGACAGGATCCCTACGTGGCAATTTCCAATGACAAGGGCGAGTTTGAAATTAAAAACATTCCAGTTGGTCAGCACGAGTTCGTGTTCTGGCACGAGGGCAAGGGCAACATGCGCGATCTCGCGTTGAAAAGCGGCAAGACCGACCGTCGTGGCCGGGCCAAGTTGAAGATCGTCGCCGGTGAGACGCTCGATTTGGGCGAAATCAAAGTTCCCGTCGCGGCTCTGGGTAAGTAAATGCAAGTAGGTGAGTAAGTGAGTAAGTTTCACGGAACGCCAGAGACGGCGTTCCCTACATGGC
>JBGTMM010000041.1:0-6505 GCA_041743635.1 Bythopirellula sp. | reverse complement strand
AAAAAAGGGGGTGAATATTTGCCGAGACGGTAGCAATTTCCGGGTTTCAGCGCAACAGCGCTTCGAGCCCGCGCCAAGCGATGAGCCAAGAAGTCGTGCCCTCGTGATAAGTTTGCCACCATTGCCAAAGCTGCGCGGCGATTTTCGGTGAAGGACCAGGCAGAATGTGCCAGCATTCAATGGCCCGCTCGATGGTGGTGGCGCTACAGGTGCCCCATTCGACGGTCTCCGCCGCGGCGAGAATCACTGGCAACGTGGCGAGTCCAGCGATCAATGGCAATCGATCAGCGGGAATGGCTTCACCGTAGATCGGCACGTCGGCGCCCAGTTGTGCTAGCAACCAGCCAAGTCGCAGTGCTTCGGGCAAATCGGCGTGCGGATTGGCGAGCACCCCTTCAAACGTCACGCGATTTGATTTCAAATGTGCACAACCATATCCGCCGATCCACGGCGTCACGAGCACGATTTCTGCCGAGGGGACGAGAAAACTTTCCTCGGTGAGCAGCTTCACTTCTTGCAGAAGCCCTGGGCCACGCGCTTGCCATTGTTCTTGCAAAGGCCGACCACGGAGGGCGAGCTCGTCGACCATTTCCGGCCGGGCGGCGAGCAATTTCGTTTCCAAAATGCCGATGACCGCCGCGAGTTGGCTTACCACCTGGTCTTTCACCGCCCCCGCACCTTGCAACTTCGTCAAAACGACCTCGACCAAATGGCGGTTGTTTTCGTAATCGCTGGACAGCGCGACAAGTTCGGCCAACGTCTCGCGCAGCGGCAAATGATTGTCGTTGATTGTCGTAAGGAGTTGCTCGGCGGGTTCCACAATGAGCTCGGCGAGCTCGCCATCCACCGCGGGCCAGCCGGCTTCTATGCACAGGACGGCGTGCAAACAACTGGCCGAGAAGCTCGCTTTCCAGCGGATTTCCATGGGAAGTGGCCCAGGTGTCATTGGTACTGTCGGCATCGTGCGCGCAATGCTGGCAGGAAGTCAAGGTGGAATTGGTGAGTAGGTGAGTAAGTGAGTAGGTCAAGGAAAATAAACTTACTCACCTACTCACTTATTCACCATTTTTTTAGATCGCCCTAGTGGCGGTTGGCTTCGATTGCTATGCTCCCCGCCCCGCTGCCGACCGCCAGCGATGGTACTTGCCATCTCAAGATCGCGGCCCTGCTCGAACTTGCCAAAGCGTGTGCGGGTCCACACGCCCTATTGAGAGACCACACCCATGCATCTCCAGCAGAAATTCTTCGCTTCGCTGGCACTCGCCGCGATGATCGTCACGGTCGCCAGCGCTCAAACCGAATATCCCCCTGAGCAAACCACGCCCGCCGTTGAGCCGCTGCAAGTGACCGCGGTTCCCGTGGCGCAGGCGCCGGACGTGTCTCAAGCCGAGGTCATGGGCGCGCCCCTCGCGCAAGTCTCGTCGGTGCCCGCCCTACCCCCGGCCGAAGGGACCACGCCGACTCCCCCAGCGCCGACCACAACGCTTGGTCCGCCGTTTCAATTGAGCGACGTCGAGCAACAGTTCGTCGATCAGATTCTGCAAATGTGGGAAAATAAATCCAACGAGGTCAAGACTTACGATTGCAAGTTCAATCGTTGGGAATACGATCCCGTCTTCGGCCCGGCGGATGACCCCTCGATCAAGAGCAAGGGACAGCTTTCTTACTCGAAGCCCGACAAGGGAAGCTTTAAGATCGACGAGGTGGAACGCTACGTGCAAAAAGATCCCAAGGAGCCTGGCACGTACGAAGTGCAAAAGCACGAAGTGGGCGAGCACTGGGTCTGCGACGGCAAGGCGATTTTTGAGTACAAGCATGACAAAAAACAGCTCGTCGTGCAGGCCTTGCCCGAGGAAATGCGGGGCCAGTCGATTGTCGATGGTCCGCTGCCGTTCTTGTTCGGTGCCGAGGCGGAGAAGTTGAAGGCCCGCTATTGGATTCGCAGTCGGCAATCGGACGCGGCCACGATTTGGCTGGAAGCCTATCCGCGCACGCAAGCCGATGCGGCCAATTATCACCACGTCGACGTGATGCTCGACCGCAAGTCGATGATGCCGTCGGCCATTCAGATGCACATGCCTAATGGCCGCAATCGAGCGGTTTACATGTTCGAGCAACCGAGTGTGAACGGCACACTCGACGCGCTCTTAGGTTCGCTCTTTAGTTCACCGCGCACCCCCCTGGGTTGGACCCGCGTGGTGGAAGAGCTCCCCAGCGCGCCGCAGGCGACACAGCCACCCACGACGCAATTGAAATAAAAAGTCCCGGCAACGCCCAGGGATTGCAATCCCTGGGCGTTAGCGGCTCTCAAATATGTCGCAATACACCCGCGCCACATTCGCGGCCATCACCGTCGCGGAAAAGTGCTCCGCGTGACGCTCGCGGACATTGTTGCACATGGCGGCATAATCGTGGGAACTCGCGGGCTTGATGATTTCGGCAATCGCCGTGGCGAGTTTTTCAGGATTGTTCGCTGCGACCAGCAGGCCATCCACTCCGTCACGAATCGCGGCGGGAATTCCTTCCACGTTGCTGGCCACCACTGGCAGTCCGGCAGCCATCGCTTCGAGCACCACCATCGGCAGTCCCTCCCCGAACAAGCTCGGCAGCACGAACAAATCGACTTGGCGCAGCTCGGCGTGAACGTCGCTCATGAAGCCGGTCCAATCAATCGCGTCGGCAATGTTGAGTTGTGCGACCAAAGCGTGAACTTCGCGTTCGTAGGCCGGGGTTTCAAACGGCCCAATCGCGCGGAGCCGCACGTCGTGGCCTTGCGTTCGCAACAGCGCGAGGGAGTGGAGCAAGATTTCGATTCCCTTGCGCGGGCGGAACAAGGCCGCCATGCCGAGCGTCCAAGTCGTAGTAGGTCGATGACGTATCACAGCTTTCACCGCCGGCACGCCGTTGGGCACATAGACCACACGCTCCGGCGCGAAGCCTTGCCGAATCATTAACTCGGCGAGGCTCGGCGAGACTGCGATTAGTTTTGCCGCGCGTCGCAACAACCAGCGTTCCATGCGGGCGTTAATAAAATTTTGCAGCCGGCGAGTGGAATCATGGCCCGTCGGGCTGTGGACGTGGTACACAAGCGGCACACCTGCCTCGCGCGCGGCAATCGCCCCGGCCAACAGTGATCGCGGCGTGTGGGCATGCACGAGCGCAAAATCTTCGCGGCGGATCAGCTTGGCAAGTTCCCGGCCACACTGCCAATCAAACCGCCCCCGCATCGGTGTCTCGTAGAGCGTGGCTTGCTGGTAATGCCGTGCCTCGGCAAAACGGTCAGGCTTCACGCAAGCGAAGCTCACCTCGAATCCGCACGAAGGCAAGCCTTGCGCAAGCAAGTCCTGCACGCGCTCGGCGCCCGAATAGTGTTCGCCATTGATGACATGCAGCACGCGGCGCGTGGCGATCGCCGGGCCCGCAAAAAGATGGGGTGATTGCAGAATAGCGGTCATGAAGAAAGTTTAGGTCACGATTTCCGCTGAGCAGGGAGAGCGCCGTCCCCGGCGTTGGGGCAAAGTTCCGTGCAAAAAAACCGAAGTGCCCGCGCGGCACTCTGGTTTCATGAATTCTATTAACAGAATGTCTTAATACTGTCCGTCTTCTGGTTCGGGAGTGCAATCCTCGTAACCAGAATTGCAACGTGAATCCTCCAAACCCGATTGCTTGCGATTGGAAGTCATCAATTGGGCAAACACGAGCGGATCAACCTGATCGGTGATAAAACTCACTTGCGAACCAACGAATGTTGCATTCACGCCACCAGGATGAAAACTAGAAGCGATGCCGGGACGCGGTAACTCGGGTTCCTCGTTAGAAGTCTCATTTTCTACAACGTCTGTCATTTCCGCAAACGTGCTGTAATTAGCAACAGCCTTACTGCCATTCATTCGTAACCTGGTATCATTAACCACTTCGTTAGGCTGCACCCATGTAAAGCCAAAGTGATGACTAGCGTCTATGGTCGTCTCATAGTCATCCGCTCTGTAGGAATAATACAAGGCGGCTAAACTTTCCGAGAACATGAGAGTCTTGCTGGTGCCGTCTCCCTTACTTTGAATGTAAGCAATTGACATTGACAGCAGAGGCGCGCCCTCATCATCTCGAATGTCCTCAGTGCCAGCTACCCAGGGGACTGGTGGAGTAATGTTTTGCAAATCCGCCGTGCGAGTCCGGTCCAGAAAAACTCCATCGGCAGGATTCTCCCAAGAAAGTCGTTTGCCATTAGGAAGAGAGGTGTCTACCTCACGATCCCAAGCATAACGGTATCCTGAATTAGCTACGTAAGACAAATTAGGATCGCCATCAACGGCGGGTGGGTTGCTGGGACAGACCAAAATTTCAATTTGCGGCAACTCAGTAAGAACTGGTTGGCCATTGTTAAACCGTTCAAACAGTTGGTTTTGTTCGATGTAAGGAAATGTTGTTACGATCCAGCTTGCGCGTGATAGAAAGCTGCTGCCAGTAATACCGAGCTGGTTGATGTATCCCGGCAACGTGCTCTGCGAAGTCTCTCGAGTCTGAATCGCGATCCCCATCTGCTTGAGGTTATTCTTGCAAGTGTTATTCCGCGCCGCTTCGCGCGCCGCTTGCACGGCGGGGAGCAACAGACCGACTAATGTGCCGATGATCGCAATGACGACCAACAGCTCAACCAGCGTAAACCCCAAACGCGAACTGCGTACAAATGAGTGCCTCATCTCTATTGTCTCCAAAAACGGTAGAACCGATTGTGCCCCGCCAGTCGGGTAACCCAGCGCATACACCAGCGCCAAGCCGAGAGATCAACGCAGTCGTTATGACGGGTCTCTGTTCCGAAAAGCCGACTAGCGCTCTAATTCTCGCAACTTTTGAGCATCTTGTCCAGCAAAGTCAGGTTTTTACGCTTCCGGGTCGGGATTCGCCGAGTTTTTGTTGATCGCACCGTCGTGCAAGCCAGAGACAGTTGCATTCGCCAGAGAGGCGGTTGTCGCCGGGCCAAGGCCGCTGATATGTTGGAGTGCCAACGGGCGGCCCACAATCCACAACTTTAATATCCCTGGCAGGAGAATGCACTTATGTCGATGTTCATTGGAGAAGCACTCGCCGGCGACGGCAACGAAATCGCCCATATCGATCTCTTGATCGGCACCAAGGACGGCCCGGTCGGCATGGCGTTCGCCAATGCCCTCTCGCGGCAAAGCGAAGGACACTCGAATCTCTTGGCCGTGTTGACCCCCAACCTGGCGGTGAAGCCCGCCACTGTTTTGATTACGAAAGTGACGATCAAGGGGATGCGCCAAGCCGTGCAGATGTTCGGCCCGGCCCAGGCCGCGGTCGCCAAGGCGGTTGCCGACTCCGTGGCCGATGGCGTGATCAAGAAGGGTGACGCCGAAAACTTGGTCTGCGTCTGCGGCGTGTTCATTCATCCTGAAGCCGCCGACGACAAAAAGATTTACGACTACAATTACGAAGCCACGAAGATGGCGATTAAGTGCGCGATGGAAGGCAAACCCTCAGTCGAGGAAATGCTCGCCGGCAAAGATAAAGCAGCTCATCCGTTCCGCGGATTTTAACGAGTTAACTCGCCGTGAAGAAAATTCTTCTCTTTCTCGATAGCGACCCGCAGCCGAGCGCGTTCGACAGCATCGTCGCGATTGATGCGGGCGTGGACCATTTGTTGCGCCACGGGGGGGTCACTCCCGCCGTGGTTCGCCATCTCGTCCACGGGGCGATGTTCACCCGGGGTGGAGACGAACTGAAAAACACGGCCGTGTTTATTACCGGCTCCGACGTCGTGGCGGGGGAGCAGATTTTGCAAGCCGTCCGCGAAGCTTTTTTTGGTACTGTGCGGGTGTCGGTGATGCTCGACTCCAACGGTGCCAACACGACCGCGGCGGCGGCTGTGGTCTGTGCGAGCCGCCATTTACCGCTCGGACCGGAAACGAATGCGCTCGTGCTGGGAGCCACCGGTTCGGTGGGCCAGCGCGTGGTGCGAATGCTCGCCCGCGTGGGGGCCGACATACGTGTCGCTTCCCGCCGGAAAACTCACGCTGAAGCGGTTTGCCATCGCATAGGCGTGGCCGTGCCCGGAGCGCGCCTGACGCCCCATTCGACAACCGACGGAGATTTGGCGTCGCTGTTGGATGGCGTGCAATTGGTGATTTCCGCCGGGGCCGCCGGGGTGGAGCTTTTGGAGAAAGCCAGTCGCGAGGGTGCTTCTTCGCTGCAAGTGGCGATCGACCTCAACGCGGTGCCGCCCGTGGGAATCGCCGGCGTGGAACCTACCGACAAGGCCATCAAGAAGGGGAAGCAAATTTGCTACGGGGCGCTCGGCGTCGGCGGTTTGAAGATGAAAATCCACAAAGCCGCGATCCGGCAACTTTTCGATTCCAACCAGCGCGTGCTCGATGCCGACGAGATTTACAACCTCGGCAAGTTGCTGGCCGACGCGAAATAATGTGTGATGTGAGATGTATGATTGCAGATGTATAATGATGAGATTCTGACATCATCAATCTCACAT
>JBGTMM010000040.1:0-6358 GCA_041743635.1 Bythopirellula sp. | reverse complement strand
ACGGTCGCGCGGTCCGTTCCGCTGAGCCACTCGTTCGAACACGTCGAGTTGCAGCCGAATCGCCCGGTCGCCAATGGCGTGCACCGCAACCTGCAGCCCTGCCGCATCGGCGGCTGCGGTCCACGCTTCCAAATCCTCGGTTGTGTTGACAAGCAACCCACGATCATTCGGCGCGTCGTCAAAGGGCTCCAACAGGGCCGCCGTGTGCGAGCCCAACGAACCGTCGACGTACCCCTTGAGCCCCCCGATTTTGAGCCAGTCGTCACCCCGCCCCCGCTTCTCGATTTCTTCGGCCAGCCGCTTCCACTCCGCCAACGGCGTGCAGGAATAGATGCGAACTTTGAGTAGCCGGCGCCACTTCGCAAGTCGAAACACTTCGAGGTCTTGCCACGTGCCCATGTGATGGACCGCCGTCACGCCGCGGGCCGTAAGATAATCCATCGCCGCCACCGTGGCGTTGAGTCGCTGGGCCAGCGTCGGCTGCGGCGCTCGGCGATCGATCAGGCCCATCGCGTTGTCTTTGAAGATGCCTGTCGGCCGGCCGTCGGCGTCTCGAACTATCTCGCCGCCAGCCACGTCCAGCACGGCATCGTCCACGCCCGCCGCGCGCATCGCCGCGCTGTTGGCCAGCGCCATGTGACCATCCAGCCGAGACACCCACACCGGCGTGTCAGGAGTGACCGCGTCGATCCACGTTCGATCGGGTAGTTCGCCACCCCACAAGGTGTGATCCCAATCGCCGCCGGTGATCCACACGCCTGCGGACGTCCTCTTCGCAAACTCGCCGACCCGTCGGACAAAATCCTCGGGCGTCTTCGCGTCGCGCAACTGCACCGACGTCAGGTGCAACCCGCCGTCGATCAGGTGAATATGCGCGTCTATCATCCCCGGCACGATCAGACCTTTGCCGGCGTCGATGATCTTCGCCCCTTCGCCGCCAGCCCGCGCCGCCTCATCGCGACTCCCAACCGCGACGATCCGATCACCTCGAATGGCCACTGCCTCCGCCCACGGCCGCGCTGGATCCGCCGTCCAGACTCGACCCGTAAGGATCGTCGCCGTCGGCACCTCGGCGAACGACATGATCGGTCCGACCGCGAGCACGGCGATCGCTGCCAGTGCGAAGGAAAAAAACTGACAATGCATTACACGTACCATTCACAACCTCAGTAATCATGGGCTCCACGCGAGCCTGCCCTAAAGTTAGTTTTCTCGCTCAATCGCCGCGACGATCTTCCGCATGTACCCGATGCTCGAACGAGCAATATCCAGTGGGCTGGGTTCCAGGGGGTTGCGTTCGTATTTGAAGACTTTAACGCTTACCCATCCAGTGTACTTGATGTCGTGGAGCGCTTGCATGATTGCGCCGTATTCGACGTCGCCCATGCCCGGGCCGAGGAGACTGGGATCATTGGCGTGAAAATGGACGAGCCATGCTTGGCTGTTGGTGATGACAACAGGGATCGAATGTTTTTCGCTCGACATGGCCTTCACTTCGAGATGTAGCTTACAGTGCGGCGAATCAACCAATTTGGCAAGACGGATCCCCGCCTCCGCCGTGAGCATAAAATCCCCCTCGGCGGGGCCCAAGGGTTCCAGCGCGATGGTCACCCCCAAATCCGCACATGTCGGCATCACGGCTTGCAGCACCTCGGCAGCGTATCGCTCGGCATCGTTGTAACCGACGCCGGGCAATAAGTTACGCTGCTGGGGCGAGCCAAGCACCATCACCTTGCCCCCCAAGTCGGCACATAGCTCGGCGAGCGCCTTCAAATAGTCCGCCGTCGCATCACGCACAGCCGCCTCGGGGCTCGTGAGATAGAATTCTTTGGTCTCGCCGAGCAGCCAATGCAACCCCACAATTTCCAGTCCCGCGTCGGCGGCGACTTTGGCAACGTGTTGCCGCATGAAGGCCGGCACGGCGCGGGCATCGAAATGTTCGTCTGATTTCCACAGCGTGAACGGAGCAATTTCGACGCCGGTATAACCAAGTTCAGCCACTTTCGGCCAAGCTTCATGAAACGGCTCGTCGCCAAACATTTCGTTGCAAAAGGCGTATTTCATAATTTGCTCAACGCATCCTGTTTTCGTTCATTCATAAATTCGGTATGATCCGTTGACAGTTTTAAATTCTCGCCGCTCTATTGGAAAGCACAATTCTTATGCCACTTGCTTCAGGGAAGATTCATCGAGGGGACTGCATCGAATTGATGCAGCGAATTGATACTGGGTCGGTCGATCTGGCTTTTGCCGACCCGCCTTTTAACATCGGCTACGAATATGACCAATACGATGACCGCCAGGATGACCAAAAATATCTGGATTGGTGTGCGACTTGGATGAAAGAAGTTCATCGCATCTTGAAAGCTAACGGGACGTTTTGGCTAGCGATCGGTGACGAATACGCGGCGGAATTAAAAGTGGCTGCCCAACGGGAGATCGGCTTCACTACTCGCAGTTGGGTGATCTGGTATTACACCTTCGGCGTGAATTGCAAAAACAAGTTTAGCCGCTCGCATGCGCACTTATTCCACTTCGTGAAAAATGAAAAGAATTTCACGTTTAACGCCGACGATCCGGCGATCCGTGTCCCCTCGGCACGAGCGCTAGTCTACGGCGATAAACGAGCGAACCCCAAGGGGCGTCTTCCCGACGATACTTGGATTTTGCGTCCGCAAGATTTTCAAAGCGACCGCTACGGCTTCGCTCCCGAGCAGGACACATGGTATTTCTCGCGGGTGGCCGGCACCTTCAAGGAACGCCAGGGTTTTCACGGTTGCCAAATGCCGGAACAATTATTGGCGAGAATCATTCTTGCCAGTAGCAACGAGGGTGAGTTAGTTCTCGATCCATTTTCCGGTAGCGGCACGACATTGGCCGTTGCGAAAAAACTAGGTCGGGACTTCTTGGGCTGTGAGCTCTCCACGGACTATGTGACCTACGCCACGCAGCGACTTGAGAAAGTCCACGTCGGAGATCCGCTCGAAGGCCCCGCAGATCCAGCTGGCAGCGCGCCTAGCACCGCCAATGGCACGACGCTCGATTCGCGGACGAAAAAGTTAGCGCGGGATCGCAAGTAATTACGATGGCATAGCTATCAATAGGTAGTGGTACAGTCTCGCAAATAGATTCTTCTCAATTGGCACGCGATTTGCGCGCTACCTCAACAGCCGACGATACGACTGCCAAAAAGGCGGACGCTGGCACCAAGTGAACGCAAGCCTACTTATATGGTGTCCATAGGCTTGCGCTTGCACACAAGTTTTACCCTATCGCTTCCACCGGTAGAGTCACCTTGTCCAAGAAGGATATTTGCCGCAAAATCCGCGAAATCATTGTTTAAGTGCATGTGATCTGTAAGAATAAGTAGACGGGAGTACAGTATGCAGATAATGGAAGTAGTTCGACATTGCAAGTACTGCAATCGGGAATCCACGGTTCCCGCAATGGAGTGGGAAGAAAATCCGTACTGCCATCACTGTCTGAAAGAACGCCTTGAGGCGGGAAAAGCTCGCAGGGGTAATGTGTTGATTGCCCATGTTGGAAACTACGCGATGCTTATCCCAACAGCTCAAAGACACTCTTGAGGTAACCGTCCGCAACCTTTTGGCTGTTGCATTTGCGCCAAGCGTCCCTCGATACTCGACGCTCACCTTTCCCGCTGTCTTGCCACAACTCAACATTCCAGGCCGCTCCATTTGCTCGGCGGCGCACAATTATATCTGATTTTTTTCTTCGTTTTGCACGCCATTCCATTGAACCATTTATATCGCCAGTTACGTTCCAGTTGTGAGCTACTGTGACCTTGCCTAGTTCATTCCCAAACTCTTGGGCACTCTGATAGCGATCCTCGGACTCCAAGCTCATTGCTTTCCTAAGCACAGTCCGTAGTCGCTTGGGTACGTGTGGTAAGAAAGCATTTCGATCTGGAAATTTCCCAGCAGCAATTCGATCAGCGAGATCATCGGCCGCAGGCTTCTGCGGCGCAAAAAATGGGTCACCGTTGACGGCGCGATAAAGTGTGACGCCTGCTTGGTAAATGTCAGACTGTGCGACAACAGTGAAGTACTGAAAGAATTCCGGTGGCATAGCGAAATGATACATCGGCGGCGGGTTAGCGCTACCGTCATCTTCGACCCGGCATGATTGTCCAAAGTCAGCCAAGAGTGCATGTCCCGCATCGGCAAATAGCACGTTGCTCGGTTTGATGTCTAAATGAAATCGACCAACTAGGTGAATCTTAGTCAGACCCAGAAGGAATTGACGGCCTATCGTCAGTACATCGCTTGGTGGCAAGGGGCCGTTTTGGATAAGCCTGCCTAAAGAACCGCGTGTGTACAGTGGCATTATTAGGCTGATGATTTCAGGCGTTTCGCAGCAACAACGAATTGGAACGACATTAGGATGATCTGCCGCTGCCATTGTCTGGGCTTCCGTGAAGTACTCGTCCACTCCACGCATAAAGTTGGCTTTGGAGATTTCTTTCGCAGCATACTCTCCATTAAGTCGGGCATCGAATACTCGATACACCGTGGAATTCATTCCTTCGCCACGACCAATTTCTTCAATTCTTGTGTAGCCTGTCTCGCCTCTAAATTCGACACCGATCATTCTTGGGCTCCTGCGCCAGCAGCAGCAGCCAAAATCGCCTCTCGGCAGTTCTTGTTACGGTTGGGCCATTCTATTCCACGAAGGTTTTCACCATCGAGATAAGCCTTCGCTTGCTTGGACTTCAAAAGCGATGCAATACCTTGCAGCAATGTTGGTTTGACGGTCACATTCGCCGACGCCGCTGCCTCGATTACAACGCCCTCAACTCGAAGTCGGCTATCAATACTAGCTACATTGCGTGACTTCCTGCCAAATGTTTCTGGCATTCTGACTAACGCCAATCCGGGCTTGTACTTGTCAATGAGCAAACGGATTTGCTCACGAAAATGGCGGAGCGACTGCGCAGTATCTTCAGTCGCCGCAGCATTAACAACACCGCTTCCTATCAACTTTAGTAGCGCATCAGTTTTTGGCTCTACTACGGCCCAATGAATTGCATCTTTCTCGGCCCGGAACCCGATTGATCGCATACCAATCTCCCTAGCTGTATTTGTTCAGTTCACGTTTCGCGGTTCTTACCAGCCTATCCCTAATCCACTCAGAAAGTGTCATGCCGGCAGCATTGGCCGCCGCCTCAAGTAATTCCTTGTCGGCATCGACAGCACGAACGTAAAGGCGAGTTGATTGCGCTACGTCAGCCTTAGGTGGTCTGCCAGGTTGTCTCTGCTCGGTTGCCATACCAGAAGTGTACGCACAAAATTCTTTTCCGCAAGCCCCTTTTTTCATTGACAGGGGTAGTTTTGTGCGTACAATACTAATTATAAGAAAACCCCGGTATCCGTTAGAGCGGACGCCGGGGAATCACAACCGGGCTTTCGCTAGGCTGCAACTTGATACTTCCATTCTAGCGGAAGCCCCCAGAAACTGGAAGGTTTTCGCAATGGCCCATATTTTGGCCCCTGAAAAGCAACGCATGGCCCTACAGCTATTGGTGGAAGGAACGTCGCTTCGCTCAATCACCAGACTTACCGGAATTCACAGAACGACGGTAATGAATCTCATGGTGCGGTTCGGGGAAGCCTGCCGCCAGTTCCTTGATGAGGAAATGCAAAGTCTCAATCTGCGACATATCCAGTGCGACGAAATTCACACGTTCGTTCATACACGCCAAAAGAATCTAAGAATCGAAAATCGTGACCAACCTAACATTGGCGAAATCTATTTATGGACCGCCCTAGATACTGACACCAAATTGGTTCCGACTTTTGCAATTGGTAAGCGTAGCGCTGATATGGCCCGCCGATTGATGATGGATTTGGCCAGTCGGCTAGACCTGCCTAATCCACACGCGAGCGATGCCCATAATTTCCGGGCAGGGATGGGTTTTCAGCATGTCACCCAAATTAGCACAGATGGATTCGCTGCTTACCCAGAAGCGGTCGATTTGGCTTTCGGTCCCTACGTGAAATTCGGAACGCTCGTGAAGGATTATAAGAACGCCAACATGAATCCGGGTGTATATTCGCCAGCGAGCCTAATAAGCACAAAGCGGAAAGCACGGTTCGGAATGGATGAATCCGAAGCCCGCTCAATTTGCACCTCGCATGTCGAGCGCAACAACCTCACGATTCGGACCTTTATGAAGCGGTTCAATCGCCTGACCTTGGGATTCAGCAAAAAACTGGAGAATCTGGTGGCCGCTACCGCCCTTCATATGGCATATTACAATTTCGTATGGAAGCCAAGCACACTAAAGGGGAGTACCCCGGCAATGGCTGCTGGCGTGACCAGCCGACTTTGGACGTTT
>JBGTMM010000039.1:0-6779 GCA_041743635.1 Bythopirellula sp. | reverse complement strand
GAGCCGCCACAGACTGTCCTGGAGCCCAATCTTGACCTCGGTGCGGGCATAATACCGCATCGAAAAAGCCAGCAGCCCTAGCAGTATGAACCCCAGCGCGACCAGTTGACTCAAAACCCGAGCACTCACGTAAGTAAGCCTTTAACCCATCAAGAGTTGTAAAATCAGGGAAGCTTTGCCGTCGATTTTTTGGCGTGACCAGCCGCCGCCAGGACCAATCATAGTAGTATAGTTTACTCGCTACGCCAGAACCGCCGGGGGCGTGGGAGCGTAAAAGAGTTATTTGCCGGCGGGAACGGTTGTGCAGGCGGTTCCCTTCGGGCGGACTCCATGCCAAAATAAAGAGCCTATTTAACCGGGCAACGCGCTGATCGGCCATCCGAGGCAGGCGGGCCGACGCGAGCTTTTTTGTCGCCAGCAAGTTTTCCTACCCGAGAGTATTTCATTCGTGGCATCGAGAGAAGAGTCTTATCGAATCGTGCTCTTGCGCGCATTCCGCACGCTGAGCTGGATCGTTCTGTTTGCGCTGACGATTGGCCACGGGGTGACTGATCTCAGCTGCGTGCCATCGGTCTACGCCGAGGACAGCGATGCTGAAGACCGGGATGCTGAGGATAGCGATACCGAAGTGGCCCCCGCCGACGAAGATAACAATAAAGAAGAAAAGGAAAATGACACGGATCGAGACGACACGGAAGCAGACACGGACAACCGCGTGGAGTCTGAAGAAGAGCCTCCAGAAATAGCGGACGCGCCCCCATCCAACAAAAAGAAGAAACAAGACGAATCGGTGAGTGAAACAGAACAAGAGCTAGCGGAAGATGCCATCAACGAAGAAGTGAGCGAAAAAGAAGAAGCCGCCGACAAGAAAGAAGACGCGGAGGCCGCTGCCGAGGAAGCTGCCGGCGCGGAAGTCGAAATTGATGAATCGGGCGAGGAAGAAGAACCCGCGGAATCCGCGGAATCACCGGACAAACCTCCCGTCGTGGAGGAAGAGAAGCAGCCCGAGAAGAAGACAACCGAAATACAGAAGCGGGTCATCGGCGCCACGGCCACAATCATGGAAAAACAGAGCGAGCTTTTGTTCAGCGCGCGTGTCGATTCGGGCGCGAAGAGTTGCTCCTTGCACATTGAAGACTACAAGATCGAAGGCGCTGCCGAGAAAATGCGAGACAACATCGGCAAAGTCATCACGTTCCACATCAAGAACGGCAACAATGAATCGCACTGGCTGGAGGCCAAGATTGCCGGCTTCGTGGTCGTAAAAACGGCCGCCCATCGCGACCGCCGTTATAAGGTGCCACTCACGTTGCGTTACAAAGACTTTGAAAAGTCGGTGCTTGTGACGCTCAACAACCGCGAGAAAATGGAATTTCCACTGCTGTTGGGCAGGAATTTCCTGATGGGCGATTTTGTCGTCGACGTGGAAGTCGAAAACAACGATTTGCCGCCACGCTAGCCGTCACACCGACTCGCCGGCCAAAAACAGGCTCGCTTAGTCTGCAGATTTTTCGTCCGTGACATGGAATCCGATTCGCCGTTTCTTCGGAACCAGGGGAGGCTCCATGAGCTTACGGATTGCTTCGAACACGACAGAGAATTGCCGATCATACTTTTGCTCCAACTCGGCAAGTTTCTTCGCCAAGTCTCGATGCGTATTGAGCATCTCGCGTAGTTTTACAAATGCCCGCATGATCTGAATGTTCACTTCTACCGCCCGCACGCTCCGCAAGACGCTGGAGAGCATTGCCACCCCTTCTTGAGTGAAGACATAAGGAAGCGAACCACCCAGGCTCCGTCGTGAAGGTATCACATTTTGTGATACCATCGCTTCGGACTCCTCAACCGAAAGTTGAAACATGAAATCCTCCGGAAAGCGGTTGAAATTCCGCTTCACTTGCTGTCGGAGAGCAATCGTGGCAACACCGTACAACTCAGCCAAGTCCCGATCAAGTAAACCCTTTTGGTCACGGACCAAAAGAATCTTCTTTTCGATGCGTTCCACAGGCAGGCTGACTGAGGCTTTCGCTGAGGATTTCTTTTTCGCCATGCAGCGACGGTAACAAGCCCCTCATGGGGAGTCAATCCAACGGCTGGAAGCTGCTACGACGGCTAAATATCGTGATGGAGGAATTTGTCGTCCTTGCGTTTACACCGACTCGCCGGCGAGCCAACCGGTGCTGAATGCCGCTTGGAAGTTGTAGCCCCCGATGGGCCCGTCGAGGTCGAGAATCTCCCCGGCCAGATACAACCCCGGCACAAGCTTGCTTTGCATCGTACGTGAATCAATTTCGGCGAGGTCCACCCCGCCAGCCGTGACTTCCGCTTTTTTGAAGCCCAGCGAGCCATTAAGCGGTATCGCCTGCCGTTTGACCGCCTCTACCAATTGGATCCGCTGTTGCTTGCCGAGTTCGGCCACGCGATGATCAATCGCAATGCCGGCTGCGGTGAGCAGCGCATCGGCCAAGCGGCGCGGCAACCATTCGCCCACCAAGGCGCTGATTGCCCGTTTGCCGTTCGCGGTGGCTTCGTGAGCGATAGATTCCAATAGTTGTTCGCGAGATGTGGTGGGCAAAAAATCGCAGATGGCCTGCCAACCGGGCGCGTCGGGACTGGCCGTGATCGCGCGGCTGACATCCATCGGTGCAGGGCCCGACAAGCCGAAGTGCGTGAACAGGAACGAACCGCGGCGCTCGGCAAGTGGTCTCGTCGTTTCGCTGCCGACGATTTGCACCCGGACGTCGGTGATGGTAACTCCACCCAACTCGTGGACCCACTTAGCCGGCGAGCGAAGCGGTACGAGCGCGGGTCGCGGTGGCACAATGGTGTGGCCCAACTGTTTGGCCCATACGTAGCCGTCGCCCGTCGTGCCGCAACCGGGATAGGATTGCCCGCCGGTGGTGAGCACGACTTTTTCCGTGGTGATCTCACCGCGTTCGGTGCGAATGAGAAAACCAGAATCACAATAAGTCAAATCGAGCACTGCCTCGCCAAGCCGCAATTCTGCTCCGGCGCGTTGCATCAGTCGCACAAGCGCATCGCGGACATCAATCGCCCGGTCGCTCACGGGAAAGACCTTCCCCGTAGGCTCAACTTTCGTGGCCACTCCCTCGGCATCGAATAAGGCAATCAGCTCATCAGGCCCCAAGGCGGCCAGCGCCGAGTGCAAGAACGAACCTTGCGGACCGAAGGCCGCGACGATTCCGCGTCGGTCGGTGGCTTGCGTGATGTTGCACCGCGTGCCGCCGGACATGAGAATTTTCACGCCGGCCTTGCGATTTTTTTCGAGAAGGACAACTCGCAAGCCCCGTTCGGCGGCCCGTGCCGCGGCCAACATCCCCGCCGCCCCCGCACCAATTACGGCAACATTGTAGTCGGCCATCAATTACTTTGCCGCCAAGTCCACGCAAATACACTCGGCGTCATTGCGCACGAACAGTTTTTTGTTCGCGAACGCCGGCATGCACCACACCACTTCGCGGCCGAAGGCATTGTTCGTCGGCTCGATGATTTTCACGCGGTCGATTTCTTCGTATCCTTCCGGCGAGAGCTTGGCGATGATTAACTCGCCGCTGTCGTTGAACAGCCAATAGCGATCTCCCTGCCGCACGATGAATGCCGTGCCGTTCCCGGCGGGGCGTTCGCTCACTGGCTTGGGGGTTTCCCACAAACGCTCGCCACTCGGCACGGCGATGGCCATGAGGTTGCCGTCTTGATCGAAGCCGTAGATTGTGTCGCCATCGACAATCGGCTGGACATTTACGGGAGAGATTCCATGCTTGCTCTCATTGCCCCAGACGATCTCCGCGGCCGGTTTGTCCGCGGCAAGCTTCAGCATAAGGCTCTGATCGGAATAGCCGCCGACGTACAAATAGTCTCCCGACTTCACCGGCGACATGATGATCGACCCGCTGGTCGCCGTGTAGGGCACCGACCAATACTCCTTGCCTGTCTCGGGATCGGAGGATGCCACGCCATTGGGGCGGCAGGAAATCAATTGTCGCACGCCGCCGGCCTCGATGATCGTGGGGGGTGAATAACCCTGCTCGGGCGAGTCCTGGTTGTGCCATATTTCTTGGCCCGTTTTCAAATCGAAGGCAACGGTGTGCGTCCCTTCGCCGCCGACGACGCAAATCAACTTGTCTCCATCGACGAGCGGATGCGACGCATAGCCCCATAATGCGGCCTTGGTTTTGTATTCCTTAGCGAGGTCTTTCTGCCACACAATTTTGCCGGTGTTCACATCAAAACAGAACAAATGTCCCTCGGCGCCGAGCGTATAGACCTTCCCATCGTGCACGGAAGCGGTACACCGCGGGCCGGCGGGATAAGAAATCGTGTAGGTCACCGGATACTCGTGATTCCAGAGCTCCTTGCCCGTCGCTTCGTCGAGGCAGAACACGCGTTCGATGCCGGTGGAGGTTTTCCGTTCAAAATTGGCGATTTTCACGTTGTCGGCAGTCACATAATCGGTGACAAACACCTTGCCATCGGCCACTGCGGGGCCGGCATAGCCCCCCGCCAATTCGGTCCGCCACAAAACTGGCGGGCCGCCCTCGGGGAATTTTTCGATGATCCCCTCCTCGCGCCAGATGTTATCGCGCCCAGGGCCCATCCACTGGGGCCAATCGTCGGCGAACACGGGGGTCATGGAAACCAATAACGCGACAAGCAAAAAACGGGACATATCGATTTCTCCGTAACAACTATTTTCTGCGTTAACTTCCCTAGCCCCTTGCGCCAGCAGGGGGTATTTCTTACATCGTGAATCCCGGACGACTTGCACGCGCGATCAGCGCGTCGGCCGCTGGATCGTCGACGAAGCGTTCTGTTTCGGGATTCCATTTCACTTCGCGGCCCAGCATCAAACTAATATTGCAGAGGTGACATGTGGTCATCGTGCGGTGGTGCGTTTCGACGTCGGAGATCGGTTCCCCTCGGTCGGCGACACATTCAAAAAAGTTCCGCATGTGATCCCCCGGCCAGCGGCCTTTATAAAGCGGGATCAAGGATTGATACAGTTCGCTGCGCTCTTCGCGGCTCATGTCCTCGATCAACTTACCCGAGATGCGGCCGCGGTTGACAAAGATCCTCCCGTTGTTGCCTTTAAACAGAATGCCATTGCCGAACTTGGTTTTGCCTTCCTCGTATTCATTGGTCATGGTGATAGTGGCCCCGTTGGCATACTTGAGATCGATATCGAAGCGAGTCACCGTGGTATAGGCGTTCGGCAACGAAATCTTGCCATCGAGGAACTCTTTCCAGTCAAAACCGCTGGGCACGAAGGATGGAAACTTGCCCCGAGCATGCACGGATACCGGCCCTGTGTTGCCGAGGCCAAGGGCCCACTGTGCGATGTCGATGTGATGAGCCCCCCAATCGGTGATTTGTCCTCCTGAATATTCATAAAACCAGCGAAACTCCTTGCGGCGTTCGTCGCTGTAGTCCCTTGGCGGGGTCGGCCCAACCCACGTGTTCCAGTCAAGGCCCTCGGGAACCGGCGAAGACTTGAACGGACCGCCGTCAAGGCTATCACCAATGGCAATATGGGTCTTCAGATTGTCGCCCAGCTTTCCGCTTTGCACGATGGCGATGGCCTGGAGAAACAACAAATCGTGTTCGCTCCGCTGCTGGGTTCCCACCTGGAACACGCGGCCGGTTTCCCTCACGGCATCCCGAATGCGAAACCCCTCTTCGATGGTGAGCGTAAGCGGCTTTTCGCAGTAAACGTCGCACCCCGCGCGCAGGGCGTCAATGGCGATCGGCACGTGCCAATGGTCGGGAGTGCCGATCGTGACTACGTCGGGTTTTTCCTTTTCGAGCAACTTGCGGTAGTCACGGTACATGCCGAGCTTGCCTTCGAAATCCTTGTTGAATTCCTCGGTGTGCAAATCATCAACGTCGCACACGGCGGTCATGTCGCCGAATTGAGCGGCTTTACGGGCGATTGCTCCCCCTTGGTTGAAACGGCCGCGGCTGCCGCCCACGCCAATCGCGGCGATCTTGGGTTTGCTATTCGCATCCTTGCCAAACAACTTGGTGCCCGTCAGCAGGGGGGCAGCAAAAGCGGCGCTCAATACCGCGCTATCTTGCAAAAACTTACGACGAGACGAGTGATTCACGAAAGTGCTCCTGGGGCGCGAAGTTGTTTTTTCAGTCCTAGTTTTGAAAAAAGCCTTTGCCGGCATTTGTTCCGACCAAATCTCCAGGCGAGAAGAATCGAATCCGTGAGGGGGTTCCCACGGAGCAGAGCGTTTTTATGATAAAGCTATCCGTAAGCACCCACAAGCACGGCGAGAGAAACCACCCTGTGCGCGCTTTCGCCGAATCTTCTTCCACTATTCACAACCCATTGAGGAGTCCCACATGTTTCCGCGACATACTGCCAAGTTGTTCCTAACTTTTGCGACATGCTTGGCCGCACCTGATGCCTGGGCTCAGGGGGCGGTGCAAGCCGTCCGCGGTGCGGCCGAAGCCCTGCAAACTCAAACAGAAGGCTGGCAGCCTCTGTTCGACGGCCAATCGCTCGACGGCTGGACCGTTAATGAAAATAAGGATTCGGTCAAGGTTGTTGACGGCGAGCTCGTCGTCGGTGGCGGAGAAACCAGTCATCTCTTTTACAGCGGCAAGGTCGGCGATCACGACTTCAAAAACTTTCAATTGAAACTTAAAGTCAAAACCGAGCCGGGATCCAACTCGGGCGTTTATTTTCACACAAAGTACCAAGAAGAAGGTTGGCCCGAGCAAGGTTACGAAGTCCAAGTGAACAACTCCGGAGA
>JBGTMM010000038.1:0-3082 GCA_041743635.1 Bythopirellula sp. | reverse complement strand
CCCCCGAAACTCCTCCTCCGCCCAATCCTCGCGGCCGAGCTTTTTAAGCCCCTCACAGAGGCTCAACTCACCGAGGACGAGCAAGCCGCCTTAGTCCGGCAATTCGGCACGGCGAAATTCTTGCTGCTCGCACGGGGAGCCAGACAACATGGCATCACGGGTGGCCAAGAATTTGCCGAAGGCGCCCTTGCCGCGTCGGTCAGCGAAGCCGCCAAGCCGGAACGACTTACCCAGTTAATCGCCGATGCAACAAGCGCTGACGCCGCACTTCGCCAAGCGGCCCGCAGCGATTTGGCCGCCACCGGCCTTCCCGCGGCTCAAGCTTGCCTCGAAGCCTTGGCGGCGTCCATCGACCAGAACGAACGGAGCCAATTGCTCGCGGCTCTTGTGGAGATGAGCCCAGTGGTTGATCCCCTGGTAATCGCCGCCCTCGCCGACGGGCAGGGCCAATTCCGTCGCGACATGGCGGAACTCGCCGGGCATTTGCACTCACTCGAAGCCGTGCCCTGGCTCGCTACGATTGCTGCTGGAAGTGAAACCGACGTCGAGACCATTGCCACCGCCCAATCCGCGCTGCTGAAGATGGGCCTATCGCTCCCCAACGAAAGCGATGCCCTCGCGGTCGTAAAAAGCGAACTCGAGAAAATCGACGCGGGGATCCCCACCGATTCGCTTCCCAACGAAACAGGACTCTGGTGGTCGTTCGATCCGACGACGAAAAAACTCACGAGCCGGGAACTGATTTCCTGCGAGCGAAGGTCGTTGATTCACGCTCGCATTGCGCGGAATTTCTTGGTGCTGCCCAACGCTACCGCCGCGGATCGGCAACTCGCGATCATCTCCGCGGTGGAAGCCGCTCATGTGCTCGGCGAAAAACCTTCGCGGGAAATCGTGCAGCTCGCCGCCGGGCTGGCCACCAACGACTTGAACACTGCTTTGGCCGCCGCGCTCCGGACGAACCGCATCAACGCGGCGATCGTCTGCGTGAAGCTTCTGGCCGAGCGGGCCGAGAGAGCGGCGCTTGAGTCACTTGATGGTTCTTCGACACCGCTCGCCACGGCTGTCGCTCATCCCAATCGAGAACTTAAGTTTGCAGCCCTCACGGCGATCATGAAAATCAACCCCGCGCGATCCTTCCCCGGAGCGAGCTACGTGCCTGAGGCGCTGTGGCTGCTGGCTGCCAGTGCGGGCACGGAGCAAGCGGTTGTCGGGGCTCCCTCGCTGGCCCACGCCAACGATTGGGCTGGCAATCTGCGGGCCCTCGGCTACGACGCCACCCCCGCTGTGACCGGTATCGAACTCTTGAAACAAGCTTTGGCCGCGCCACGGCTGACCCTTGTGCTGGTCGATAGCGACATTGGCAAGCCGCTCGTCCGCGAGGTGCTGTACCAACTTCGCGCCCAACCGAAACTCGCGCACGTTCCCGTGGCCATGCTCCTCGGCAACGATGACCTGCTGCTCGGCGAACAATTGGCCACGGTCGACAAACGACTTCTCGCAGTTTCTCGGCCGCATAGTCCCGAGGCGATGAAATCCATTGTCGAACGGCTCATGGCTTTGTCCGGCGAGCAGCTTTCCGCGGAACAACGCACCCAACAAGCGGTGCAAGCCATTGAATGGCTCGGCCAGCTTTTCGCCGCAGGGTTGCCTTACGACGAACTCTTGCGCGACGCAGGAATCCTCGAACAGACCGTTTATAATCCGGCTCTCACCGAAGTTTCGCTGGCCGCCTTGGCCAACGTCGGCACGGCGGGAAGCCAACGCACACTCGTCGATTTTGCCAGCCTCGCCGAGCAACCGCTGGAACTTCGCCAATTGGCGGCGGAGTCGTTCGCCACAAGCCGTGAGCACTACGGCGTGTTGCTCACCGCCGGCGAAATTGCCCAGCAATACGACCGCTACAACGCCAGTGAAAGCGGCAGTGCCGACATTCAACAAGTTCTCGGTCAGGTGCTTGATGTTTTGGAGAAGAAGCCCCCGGCTTTGCCGGGGGATTTGTGACAAGCACAATTAATGTGCCATGAAACCCCCGGCAAAGCCGGAGGCTGAGTAAACCAACCACCCGCCCCCATGAAATACCCGTCCACCAGCCTCGAACCCACTGGGACAACCAATTCCTTGCGGGGAATCATCGGCTCGGGGCCCGCGATGGCGGAGGTGTATCGCATCACCAAACAGGTCGCCCAGTCGCAGGCCTCGGTGCTGCTCCTGGGCGAAACGGGCACCGGCAAGGAGCTAATCGCCCACGCGATTCACGAGCTTAGCACTCGCCGAGAGCGCACCTTTGTGCGCGTCAATTGCGGGGCGCTGAGCGAAAACCTTTTGGAAAGCGAGCTCTTTGGCCACGTTCGCGGGGCGTTCACCGGGGCGATCGACAACCGCACGGGGCGATTCGAGGCGGCCCACAAAGGGACGATATTCCTCGACGAAATCAACTCCACCACGCCCCATCTGCAAGTGAAGCTGCTGCGTGTATTGCAAGAACGTGAGTTCGAGCGGGTGGGCGACACCAAGACGCTCGCGGTCGACTGTCGCGTGATCGCCGCCAGCAACCGCGATTTGCTGTCCCTCGCCGCCGAGGGGACCTTCCGCGAGGATTTGTACTACCGCCTCAATGTGATTCCAATTTATCTCCCCCCCTTGCGCGAACGTCCCGAGGACATCCCTGAACTCGTCACGCATTTCCTCAACATCTACAATGAACAAAACGACCGCTATGTGGTGCATATTGACGGTCGGGCCCTGGAAGCGATGCAGAGGTACGATTGGCCCGGCAATGTCCGCGAGTTGCAGAACTACGTGGAACGGGCCGTGGTGATGGCGCCGGGTGACGAATTAACGGTCGAATTGCTACCGTCCATCGTGGTGACGGGCAAAGCCCGGCGAGCACTCGGAAACCGCCCCATGGATTTTGGCTCGCTGGCCGAGGAACTGGTGCAGGTGGGTCTTAACGGGGCCGGGGACAAGGCGGTCGACGTGCATAGCAAGATCGTCGATCATGTGGAGCGGGAAGTGATCGCCCAAGTGATGACCAGCTGCGACAACGTGCAAATCAAAGCAGCGGCGCGGCTGGGCATCAATC
>JBGTMM010000037.1:0-1824 GCA_041743635.1 Bythopirellula sp. | reverse complement strand
GTTGTATTCGGTGAATATCCCGCTGACCGCGGCACATCGGTCGTTTGACATCATCTTCGCGACGGGGGACGAAGCCGGCCTCAAAAGCGAGACGGGCGTGCTGTTCGTGGACGATATCAGGGCCGATCTCGTTTACACGGCCGATTTCGACGTGGATGGCGACGTGGATGGTCGTGATTTTCTGGAGTGGCAGCGTGGTAATTCGCCGAATCCCTTTAGCGCGACGGACCTCAGAAGTTGGCAAACACAGTATGGTGACGATGGGCCGCTGGTGGCTAGTGTTGCCGTGCCCGAGCCGAGCAGCTTCGCTTTGGTTGCGCTCGCGGCGCTATCAGCATATGCGGTTCAAGCACGCCGATGGGCGAGAAAAGGCGCAGGAATGGCGTAATGCGGGGCTATCGAGTCGCGTGCGACTTTCGTTCAACTTTTGGGGAAGGAGATAATTACGGGCTAGTGGTAATAAAAGGAATGTTTTGTGCCTGACTTTTTTCGAGTGGGGGTATAAAACTCTGTTAGAATGGAGTCCTCATTCTCAATTTTCAACTGGAGGGTCTGATGATGCGAAGTTTTGTGAAAATGATTTGTAGTTTGAGTGCCGTGGCTATCCTGGCCATGTTGGCGTCGACCACGTTGGCCGGCGACTTGGGCATGGTCGGCAATGGCGACTTTGAAGTTGTCACCCGATTCATGGATTGGGGTGCGCCCGGCGTTAATCCTATTATCCCGAATGGCACCCCGGATGAGTGGCATGGCAGCGTAGGGGTGGAGAACAACGCCGCGCAGTGGAACAACCCTGGCGATGGTATGCACACCAGCGGCGTCCACTCAGCGATGCTGGAGGATTTCGATCCGATTGCTAGCGAATTCCGCATGGAGGAATTCCGCAGCTTTGCGACGCGCCTGGGGGGCGTGGGCAATGCGAACCGCGTTCTGGAGGTGAAGTGGAATTGGAAGTGGGATATTACCAGCGATCCCAACCACGTGTTCAGCGCCGACGTGCGGATCTCCAAGGGTCCTGTGACTGGTCTCGATTTGGGCGGTGCCATCACGGACCACTTCTACTCAACCGGCACTGGCAACAGTGGCGGCTTCCAGTCGTTCTTGCAGAGTATTCCGCTGGCTCCGGATGACCGGTCGTTTGACATCATCTTTAACACGGGTAATCGTGCGCTTAACGACCCCGATGACGGCAAGCTTAACGCTGCGGGGATAATGTTCGTGGACGATGTGTGCGCCACGATCCCCGAGCCCGCCACGATGGGGCTGTTGGGCCTCAGCGGTTTGGGTTTGATGATGGTCAGCCGGCGTCGACGCGGCTAAATGATTTGATCCTTTGACCATCGCCTGTCGGGCGGGAGTCAAAGGGTGTGAAGAGTTTAACTAACGGCTACTGCCCGCGAGCCCTGGAAAGGGTCTCGCGGGCCGTTTGCTTATCCCTTGTGATTTATTGTGTGGTAGCAATTTCATGACGTGGAATCGACTGGTGTTAAAATATTCTCGGTCTCTTGCCGTCGTGTTGGCTCTAAGTGTGTGCTCCAACTCGGCGTCTGCAGTCGTATACACGAATGTGAGAGGCACCGTCGCCGCCGGCAAATCCGGGATTAGCCATGTTCAATATTCGGGCAGCATAGTGAGTTCTGGCGTCGTCAGAACCGGGGGCTCGGCCGCTGCCGACTACGATAATGACGGTTGGGTGGACCTCTTTGTCACCCGCCTGAACGCGCGACCGCTGCTCTATCGCACCCTGGGTAATGGCACGTTCCAGGATGTCGCCGTGTCCGCCGGTTTCACGGCCAGCCTACCTGCCAACGGAACCGCCTGGGG
>JBGTMM010000036.1:0-5160 GCA_041743635.1 Bythopirellula sp. | reverse complement strand
GGCTGATTGAGGGGGCCCACGAGGGGGCTGGCCTGGGCTACGAATTTTTGCGCCATGTGGAACGCACGCGGGTGTTGATTCACCTCGTGGAGCCCATGCCGATGGACGGTTCCGACCCGTTGGAGAATTACCACACCATCCGCGGCGAGTTGGAGCAGTACGATATCGACCTCGCGGACCGGCCGGAACTGGTGGCGGTGAGCAAGGCGGAGTTGCCCGGAGCCGAGGAAGTGCGCGACCAACTCGCGGAGTCGATTGGCCGATCGGTGCAGTTGTTTTCGGCGGTGACGGGGCAGGGCCTGAATGAACTCGTGCGGAGCGCTTACAGTTTGCTCACCCAAGAGCGGCAGGTGACATGAGCGCGGCACAGCGAGCGGGACTGTTGGCGATCGACGTCGGCACGAGCCGCGTGAAGCTCGGCTGGTTTCCCGACGCGGCGGCGTGCGATTCAGACAAACCAAGCCAATTGCCGATAGCGGCTCCGCAATTGCCGCAGCCGGCAGAGATGTTTGCCGTACAGCATCGTGGCGTGTCGGCCCATGAATTCGTTGCTCCACTTTTGCTGTGGCTCGAAGAATTTGCCGCGAGCAAGCCGGAGACGGCGCTCGCAACGGTAAGTCCCGCCGCAACCAGCCAGATATTGGGGGTTCTTGCCGAATCGGGATTTGCCGCTCCTCGCAGATTAGAAGTTGGCGATCTGCAAATTAAAACGGATTTGCCAGAACCGGCGCGTGTTGGCATCGATCGGATTCTTGCCGCCGTGGCCGTGAATCGAATTCGCGCAGCGGATAAGCCGGCCATCGCGATTAGTTTGGGAACGGCCTGCACGGTAAATTGTATCTCATCGGACGGCGTGTTTCAGGGAGGCGCCATCTTGCCGGGACTGGCGATGTCGGCGAACGCGTTGCACACTGGAACATCTTCGCTGCCACTTATCACGCCCGAGCGTTTAGAATCACCGGCGAGCTCAATCGGCAAGAATACAGTTGAGGCGTTGTCGGCGGGGATTTATTGGGGGCTTGTCGGTGCTATTGAAAAGCTTGTGCGCGAACAAAGTCGTTCGCTCACGGTCGAGCCGCAATTGTTTCTCACGGGGGGTGATGCGCCGCTGATTCTGGAAGCACTCACGGCGAGCGGTCATTCAGTTCGCATGGTGCCGCATTTGGTGCTCGCCGGAATCGCGATTGCGTGCGAGGCGAAAACGTGAACACGGTATGCAGCGTGCTCACGCCTCCTGGCCGCGGAGCGGTGGCGGTTGTCGCGGTCGCGGGACCACAAGCGACTGATGCCGTCGGGGGATTCTTTCGCGCAAAGAACCGGCGGCCGCTGCACGAACAGCCAATGGCACAGATCGTGTATGGGAATTGGACCATGACGGGTGAAGATTTGGTTGTCTGTCGGCGGGCTGCGGACCTCGTGGAAATTCATTGCCATGGCGGTTCGCAAGCGGCGGCCACGGTCACGAGTGATCTACGTCAAACAAATTGCGCGGAGATTTTCTGGCAGGATTGGCTCGCGCGTCAAGGGGACGATGTTCTGGAAATCGAGGCCCGAATCGCCTTAGCACAGGCGGCTTCCCCGCGCGCTGCGACGATCTTGCTCGATCAATTTCACGGTGCCTTGCGGAGAGAGTTATTGGAAATCAGGTCGCTGCTGGAAACCAACGTGACTGAAGCTGAGCGACGGTTGCCGGAATTGCACTCAACGGTTTCTTTAGGCTTGCATCTCACACAGCCTTGGCAGGTGGTGATTGCCGGCAAACCGAATGTCGGCAAGAGCAGCCTCATTAATGCGTTGGTGGGTTACCAGCGGGCGATTGTGTTCGATCAGCCCGGCACGACGCGGGACGTGGTCACGGCCTCGACGGTCATCGACGGTTGGCCGGTGACACTGAGCGATACCGCGGGGTTACACGTTGCGAGAGATGCCTTGGAAGCTGCGGGGATTGAGCTTGCTCGTGAACGCCTTACATCAGCCGACTTGGTGGTGTGGGTGCTCGATGCGACGGAGCCGTGCGAAAAATCTTGGCACGAGATGATGCATCGTGAGGTCGTGGAACTTGGGCTGTCGCTGCCTGAGAAGCAGTTATTGGTGCTGAACAAGATTGATAAAAAGGGGACAGGTCCATTTTCTCGATTATTGGACCTGTCCCCTTTTTCTCCTTTTTTAATCACGAGTGCGACGACGGGTGTGGGGATCGATGAGTTGCTCGTCGCGATTTCGGCGGCGCTAGTTTCGGATGTTCCCGCGCCCGGCGCGGCAGTGTTGTTCACGGAGCGGCAAGGGGTGACTGTTACAGATGCCCTCCAGAGATGCCGACAGGGGAATGCCAACGCAGCAGCAGAAATCCTCTCCAATCTGCTGAATCGGGCAGTTTGCGGCGATTAGCGGCCTTATTCGCCGCAAAATGTGCGGCGAATAGTTTGCTCTAATCACCGCAAAACATGCGGCGAATAATTGTAGGCTGGACGCTTTGTACGAGTTCCGGCAGTACGACTGGATTCCCGCCTGCGCGGGAATGACTGAAGATGTCGGAATTCGCGTTGCTCGTTCCGGCCTACAGCTTCACGGCATCGGGACGATGCCGGCTAATGCTAGCATCTCCCCGCCCCATAATTTTTTGTTATTCCCAACAATTGTTGCAGGCCAGACATTCGGCAGGGTCGATAAGAACTGACGATGGCTGCGCGGAAGGCACAGTCCAGGAGGCTTATCATCATTTCAGGCACGCGCGGTTATGGAAGCCGTAGGCAGGGAATTGACCCATCGACGAACGACGAGTCGCCAGGGTCAACGCTAGGAGGAGCGTTCCATGCGAGGGGGGAATTTGAAAAAATCACTGGCGAGCGGAGCCTCGAGGTTGGCACTGACGGGCGGTGCCTCGCGAATCGCGGAGGTCGCAGCATGGCCGGCCATAGTGGCGGCGCTGTTGATGGCGAGCACGAGCTACGCCGAATCGGACGTTCTGGGCACGCTGGAAGCCCCGGAACAGTCGGCCATCGTGGAAGTTGCGCAAAAACCCAAGGGGGAGCGCTCAATCCTCGTCGCCAAGGGGACCATCGGCGCGGAGCCCGCCAAGACTGTCGCGAAGCCCCGCGCTCGCCGGCGGCTAGAGCCGATCTCAAAGCTCTCGGAATATGAGCCGGAACTCGCCGAACCCATGGCTGCCGCGGGAACTCCCGAGCGGATCGCGGCGCCGGCGGTGGAAACCGAAGCTGCCGTCGAACCTGTTTCCGAACCAATCGCCGAGGCTGAAATCGAACCGAGCTTTGACGCTGCGGAAGAGCCCGCCGAAGAGCAAATCGTTGCCGAAACTTCCTCTGCACTCGAAGCGGTGACGTTCCACGGGATCACGCCCGGCATTTCCACGCGGAGCGAAGTGCTGTCTGATTGGAATGACGCCTTAAAAGCCGACAGCTCGGCCGAGACACTGAATTTTCAGTTCGATGGTCTCAAAGGGGTGAATGTGAACTTTGCCGGCGAACGGGTGAAATCTATCACGATCACGCTGGAAAAGCCGACACCGATAATCGAAATGATCACCAGCATGCAGCTCGAAGGGGTGCGTCCGGTGATTGTCAGCGACGATGCGAAGACCCGCTTCACCCAAGCTTATCCCGAACGGGGCGTGGTGCTGACGCTTTCTGACACGGCCGGCATGGTGCTGGCCACCGATGGCGAATCGACCAATGTTCAAGAGCAAGTGAGCGAGGTGCAGCTCGAATCCATTAGTTCCAAGCTGTTCTTGCTGCGGGCCCAAGAATCCGCCAAGAGCAACTTGTCGCAAAGCATTGTCGATCTCGAACAGGTTGTGACGCTGGAGCGGAAATCGCCGGGCGCGAAACACCTGTTGTCGTGTCACAATTTGGCGATTGGCCGTGCAGTGACGGCCGAGCGTTATGCCGCCGAGGCTGTGGAAATCGACCCGAAGAACCCCGAGTTTCGTTTGCAATGGGCCAAGTGCTTGGGTAAGTTGGCGCGCTATGATCGGGCCGTTGCCGAGGCGCGCAAAGTGCTCGACCTGCCCGGCGTGGAATCATTGCAACGCGCGGAAGCCCTCGAAGAAATGGGTCAACTGGCGGCGCTGGGTTCTGCGGAAGTCGCCGAGCGATCAATTCAACTGCACAGCAAGGCGATTGAAATTGCCGACGGCTTGGCCAACAGCGACGACGTGGCCACCCGTCACGCCTCTCAATGCGTGCTGATTGACGCCCATCTGGCGATTGCCACGCAGATCGCCCAGGGAAACTTTCAAGACAAAAACCAGGCCGTGCCTCAGTGGATCGAACGGGCGTCGGCACTGACCGAAGCCTTGATCGACGAAGACGCCAAATTTTTGCCGCAGCGTCTGCAAGTGGCGGTCAGCGCCCTGGCCGCGGCGACGAATCTCGCCAAGCCCATCAATCCCAAGCTATGGGTCGAGGAAGCCGAAGAAACGGTGAAACTCTTACAGGAAGAGCGGCCCGACGTGCTCACGTGTAGCCAATACGATTGGCAATTGGGACTTGCCTACCTTCATGCCGCCGATATTGAGCATCTGCGGAGCGACGCGGCTTCGGCCAAGAAGTTTGGCAAGCTCGCCGAGGCAAAACTCAGCGAGCTTTCGCGGCAACGCGATGAACTTCCCGACACAGGTTACACGATGGGTCGGTTGTATTTTCAAATCGGTGCGGTTTATGCCGTGCATGAAGAGGACCACACGTCGGCCTGCAAGTGGTACGACCAAGCGGTGGACTTGCTGTTAAACCCGGTTCCGGTGACGACGCTGGCCGTGCCGCAGCAGCACGGGGACGCGCTGGTGAGCATGGGAGTTTCTTACTGGCGGACCAATGATCGCGACCGTGCGGTGGAACTTACGCTCGCCGGCGTGGAGTTGATCGAAGAAGCGGTTGACGGAGGATTGTTGGGCTCGACTTCGCTCTCGGTACCTTACGAAAACCTGTCGGCGATGTACCAAGCGTTGGGCAAGTCCGAGCCTGCCGCTCGTTATCAAGTGTTGGCCCGCAAGGTGAGCGGCAGTCTTTCTGATTCGCCCCAGTAGCATTCGCTAAGATCGCTAAGCCGCAAGCGGCGATGAGGCCTTGAATTTGGGGTGCAATTTCCGATACTAGGGGGCTGAGACATTGTCAATTCACCTCCTTGGTCGATACGAAAGGCCCC
>JBGTMM010000035.1:0-1881 GCA_041743635.1 Bythopirellula sp. | reverse complement strand
CATGGCCACAGTAAAAAAACCCTAGCCCCTCCCGCCAGGGAGGGGGATCAAGAAACCACAACGAAAGGAATCGTGATGTTGACTTACCTGAGTTGCTGTCTGGCAGTGATGTTCACACGCCGAGTGCAAGCGCGCAAGCTGCTGCGACTCAAACGCCGCCAAGCAACGCCTGCCGCAACTCCGCCGCAATGAAAAACGAGCCGGTGATGCAAATCAACTGATCCACTGGCGATCCTTGTGACTGAGCCATTTCCCGAGCCAAACGCCACGCCTCGTGGGGAAACGCATTCTCAATCACCACGGCATCGCCATCGAGCTTGGCCAATTCCTCGCGAACAAGTTGCCCTAATTTTTCCGTTTCGACGGCTCGCAAACTGTTGCGATATTCCGTGACGATAATTCGCTGAAAGTGGGGCACAAGCACGCGCACAATGCCGTGAACGTCCTTGTCCTTCGTCGCCGCTAACACAAGTATGCGATGCTGACAAGAAAAACAGGTGGTAATTACGCCGACCAAGGCTTCCACCGCCGCCACATTGTGAGCCACGTCGAGCACCACGGCGGGTTGACGTTGAACCAGTTCGATCCGTCCCGGCAGCACCAATTTGGCAAACGTCTCGCGAACGGCTGCGCTGGAGATCGACCAACCTTGTTTGCGCAGACGTGCCATAATCGCGATGGTCATTGCGGCGTTTTCGGCCTGATGTTCGCCGAGCATCCGCAATGGAATTTTGCTGAGCTCCGCGTCTTCACTGCCGAGATCGCCACTGAAATCAAGCCGACCCAAGCGTTCTCGCTTCTCGAAATTCTTCGGCGGTTGATATGTGTACTGAAAATCGCGGCCCGCTTCGATCATCCGCGAGCCATGCTGGCGGGCAATCTCCGCAATCACGCGACGCGGCCCCGGTTCGAGAGGCCCACACAGCACGGGCACGCCCGGCTTGATAATACCGGCTTTTTCGGCGGCGATTTCTTCCACCGTCGAGCCCAGTTGTTTTGTGTGATCGAGGCTGATGCTCGTGATTACCGTGATCGCCGACTGGCAAACATTCGTCGCGTCCAAGCGTCCCCCGAGGCCGACTTCCAACACGGCGATGTCAACTTTTCGTTGTGCGAAGAACATCAGCGCAATGGCTGTCGTGAGTTCAAAATACGTCGGCCCCAACAAGCCCTCGGCTTCCGCTCGGCGATCCATTTGCTCGACAATCGGGCGCAGTTGCTCCACCAGCGCGACCAACTCGTCGCTGGGGCAGAGGAGCCCGTTCACGACAAAGCGTTCCTCGATCCGTTCCAAGTGCGGCGAAGTGAACAAACCCGTCTCATAGCCGGCGGCTTGCAAGATGCCAGCAATCATCGCCGAGGTGGAACCTTTTCCCTTGGTCCCCGCGACGTGAACAATGGGCAGCCCCGCATCAGGATTGCCCAACCGCATGAGCAGCTCCCGCATGCGGTCGAGCTTCATGTGCCGCTCGCCGTAGGGCGGCTCGGTGATCCGCTCGTAATTGATCCGGCCCAGGAGAAATTCGCTCGCCCGTTCATGTGGCGTGAGCAGAGCGTACGCGGGTTCTTCAGCGGAGGGGAGGGTGGTCATGTAAGCAAACTCTTATCACTCGCTGTCATTTTCTTCCAGCCAGGCAGCATCAGCGAGATCCTTGGCGCGACCAGATGCCTTCTTATTGACCAACAGTTCTTTGCGACCAAGTACAGAGAACTTGATGCCTTGCAAAACTGATTCTTTACGATTCTGCCAGGCAACATCGAATGAAACACCATCAATAGCCGTGAGAATGTCGATGCGAGTAGGTGCCACGCCAATCTGATAAACTACGTCAGGATCACAAAAATCCTCAGGCTTGAGGTTATGGCGTGGTGCCCGAAAGG
>JBGTMM010000034.1:0-4312 GCA_041743635.1 Bythopirellula sp. | reverse complement strand
ACGTTGTTCAGGACGCTTCAACGCGGGCGCTCGGCAAATGGCTCACTGCCGACGTTGCTCCGGAACTCTTGGCACTCGCCAAGTCGCTCAAGAATCATAAGTATCGTGTCAGATCGATGCGAGCCTACATTCGAGTCATCCAACAGTTCGGCCTGCCGCCCGAGCAGCGTCTCGAGATGGCGCGCGAGGCCCTCCGAGCGGCCCAGCGCGATGACGAACGGATCCTTACGATCAACGCTTTGCTGCAATTTCCCAATCCGGATTCGCTGGCACTCACGACGGATCAGTTAAGCAATCCTGCACTCCGAGACACTGCCGCTCAGATTGCGCTCTCCATGGTCGACCAGATCAACGACAAAGGCGCCCTACGAAACGCTATGCAAGAGGTAGCGACGTCCGGCGCAAACCCGGCGCTGGTGAAACAGGCCGAAGACGTTCTGTCGCGACTTGGCGCTTAGCACCGACGATTGCGGCCGAGGCTCACAGTCTTGTTCGTGCCGAGCGCGACGCTATCCCTGTAGAACGGGACGGCGAAAACACAGCCTTGTCGATGGAAATGAAACGGTCTCTGTGGTAGCTTTACGCATGGTGGCGTCCACAACTTCGGTTACATTTCCCGCGGCCAGCACTCAGCCTCATGAAGATCACAACAACATCCCTCCTCGCAAGATTTGGCCCCGGCTTTGTAGGCTTCCTGGGAATACTATTAATGGCCTACGGTTTTTTGGAACCGCATCGACCTTGGTTCATCGGGGGGAGTATTTTGCTTGCCGCTGCCGCCATAGCGGCACGCCTCGGTTCAAAGCATGCGGAATGAGACGCGGACAAAATCAGAATCATAGTTCGCGTATTTGCTCGGGAGTCAGTTCCCGCAAACTGTCAACTACTAGCCGAGCGTGGGCAAGCTCCGCGCGAGTTGCAGTGCCGGTGAGGGCGACGCTGGCCATGCCAGCGCGATTAGCGGCTTCGATCCCCGCTGGGGCATCTTCCACGACGACGCACTCGGCGGTCTGCGCGCCCAATCGCTCCGCGGCGATTTGAAAGACCTGGGGATCGGGCTTGCCGCGAGTCACGTCGACCCGAGTTACCACGGCGCTGAAGAGCGAAGCACGTTGCAAGCATTCGAGCGTGAGGTCGATATTCTCCCGCGGGCCCGACGAGCCGACTCCCAAGCGAAATCCCGCGGCGTGCAGGGCATCCAGCAACTCGGCAGCGCCGTCGATCACGGGAAAGCTTTCACGAATCATGTCCCGATAAAACGCCTCTTTGTGATCGTCCCACGCACGGATGTCGTCAGCGCTGAGTTCGGTACCGTACAAGGCCGCGATGATATCGTGACTCGTGCGGCCAAAAGTCTTGCGAAATTCCGGTTCGGTCAACGACACGCCGTGCTCGCCGAACATTCTTAACCAACTCTGATAGTGGGCTTGATAGGAGTCGACGAGCACGCCATCGACATCGAAGATTACAGCGGTGCGAGTCATGTCAACGAATCTCCTTAAGCGGTGGCCTTTAGTTTCGTCATCAGTGAGACCACCACCAGCGTCAAAAACCCGAGCGGGATCGTGACAATCCCTGGCTGGCTGAACGGCACGAGGGCTTGTTCCGCGGTCAAGCCGTAAAGTGCGGTGAAAGTGTCGGCGCTCACCAGAATCCAAGCCAGCGAGCTAAACATCCCCACCAGCACCGCCGCGATGATTCCTTGCTTAGTCACGCCGCGCCAAAAAAGCAGCATCACGAGCGAGGGCAGATTCGCGGAAGCCGCCACGCTGAACGCCCAACCGACCAGGTAGCTCACGTTAAATTTCTGAAAGAGAATCCCCAACACAATGGCGATGCAGCCGACCACCACCGATGCGATTTTTGCCACGCGGACTTGCTGATGCTCCGTGAGCTTTTCATGGGTGAGAAGTGAAATCAGATCGTGGGACACGGCACCAGCCGAGGCGAGGATGAGTCCGCTGACCGTGCCGAGCACGGTGGTGAAGGCGATGGCCGAGATACAGGCAAACAAGGTTTCGCTCAAGCCGCGGGCCAACAGCGGGGCCGCCATGTTGCTGTCGCTCACGTCGAGCGAACCGCTGGTCATCGCGCCCAAGCCCATGTAAAGCGTAAGAATGTAAAAAAATCCGATGCAGGCGATGCCGACGATGGTGCTCTTGCGCGCGGCCGCCGCGTCTTTCACGGTGTAGTAGCGAATCAGTATGTGCGGCAACGATGCCGTGCCACAAAAGAGCGCGAGCATCAGCGAGAGAAAATTCAGCTTGTCGGCGAACGCGTTGCTGCGAATCCCTTTGAAAGCGGGCGACTGGCCAGGGAGCAGCACTTGGCTGCCGGGCGTGGGTTTTTGATAATAAACGGTAGCAACAGCGCCGTCGGAATCAACGATTTTCTGGCTGCCGTTGAGGATCACTTCGCTTTGCTGCAATGTGCTGAAGAACTCGAGCGGGCCGAGTGGACCAGTTTCCTTCACACCGTTGGGGAGCCGACTGACATGCCCGACGGGTCGCAGGTACAACTCCTCGGGCGGCTCGCCTTGAGGGAGACCGTTAATCAGCACTTTGCCGTCCGGCACCATCGTCACGGTCTGCGCCTCTCGCAGCAAGACTTGTCCCTCGTCGGCTGGTTCAACCGTCCACGCAGTCGTCTCGCCGCTGGGAACTCGCGTACGAACAAATTCAGTGTCACGCCACGGCCCTGTTTTCGGCAACAATTGTCCTAAGCCTAATGTCTCCACACTAACATTGAGGTTTGCGCCAATAGGACCAACAACACGAAGCGCGCCAAACGGCGTGTCGTTTGGTTTCACCTCGAACCCGTGATTGAGCACCATCACGGCCAGCACCGTGCTGAAGACCACAAGCAGCGCCCCTTTGAGAAATTGCACCCAGGTGGTAGAGACCATTCCCGCCGTCACGACTATCACAATGACGGTCGCTCCCACGATCACCACCCCTGCCCAGTGCGGCATTCCCAGCAAAGGCTGAATCAACACGCCGGCGCCCACCATCTGGGGAATCAAATAAAACACGCTCACCGCCAGCGTGCTCACCCCCGCGGCGAGTTGAATGCCTCGCGACTGAAAGCGGGAGTTGAGTGCATCGGCAAAAGTGAACTTGCCCAAACGCTTCATCGGTTCCGCGACCACAAACAGCGCGACCACCCAACCGGCGAGATAACCGATCGAGTAAAGAAACCCATCGTATCCGTAGAAGGCGATCATTCCGCAAATGCCAAGGAACGACGCGGCGGAAAGATAATCGCCGGCAAATGCAATGCCGTTTACGAACCAGGGAATCTGTCCATGGGCGGTGAAATAACCCTGAGATGATTTGGCGCGGCTCCCCAGATAAAAACTTAAACCCAGCGTGATGACCACGAATCCCAAGAAGAACAGGACGGCAATCGGAGAAGTGACATGGATCACGTTTGCTCCTCACTCGCGCCGCAATAAACTCCGTAAATCAACGCCAACACGATGGCCGCTACAATCAGACCAAAGCCATAGAGAACTGCGACATTGATTCCCGCCCAAGGCGTTGCTTCCATCATCCTCGGAGCGAAAGTGTTGAGCAACACGAACCCACTGTAAAGCACCAGGTAAATTGCAAAAAGAACAAGACCGAGGCGTGAACTTTTGGGAAGCATGCAAAATCCGAAAAGTGAAAAATCGAGAAGTTGGCGAAGGACAATCACACCACCTGCTGCGGCCGCTTGATTCCCGGCGCGGAAAGCACCGTCGAGCCCATGAGAAATTCGTCGATTGCACGGGCCGCGCCGCGGCCTTCGTTGATCGCCCAGACGACGAGACTTTGACCACGACGGCAATCACCGGCGGCAAAAACTTTCTCGACGTTCGTGGCGAATGACCCATGCTCGGCCGCGAAAGTTTGCCAATTGCCACGTGGATTCTGCGTGGCGACGCCGAACATTTCGCCCACGTCAAGTTCGGGGCCAATAAAACCGGTGGCGAGAAACACCAAATCGGCGGGCCAGACCCTTTCGCTCCCGGGCACTTCCGTAAATGGAGCTTTCTCGCCCGGCTTCGACCAATCAACCGCAACGGTTCTCACTCCGCTCACATGGCCCTTGCCGTCTCCGTTATTTGAACCAGCGACAAACTCCTTGGTGAGAATATTGAACTGGCGGGGATCATCGCCCAGCTTCGCTTTTGTTTCAGCGTGCGAGTAATCGACCCGATAGATTCGCGGCCATTGGGGCCAAGGATTGTTCGCGGCCCGCTCTTGAGGTGGCACATCCAAGAGCTCGAAATTCGTAATCGACTTCGCGCCATGACGCAGCGACGTACCGA
>JBGTMM010000033.1:0-6954 GCA_041743635.1 Bythopirellula sp. | reverse complement strand
CCAAATTCATGCAGCAAGACTGAGCCGCAGCGCGGCTTAGCGGCCTTCTGCAATTTTGATTCTCGCCAGCAATTCTTCGGGCGTCAGGATCAATAGACCAGGGAATTGAGTTCGGAACGATTTGCCAGCGTCAGTCGTGAGATCATTCAGCGAAAGCAAATCTCGGTCACGGCTCGCTATTAAGTGCGCCTGGCAGGCTGCCGCTAGGTCGACATAATGCTCATCGTCAGGATCGCGCGGATAAGAGAACACGTGGGGAACGTCGTCCATGAGTATGGCCATTGAACGAATCGCGAGAATAAAATCACTCAAGCGGCTCGAAGTTAATCTAAATCGCTCTATCAATGGCGGTCGAAGGCAAACGTCGGTAAGTTCATCAAGAATATATTCAGAAACGTAAAGTTCAAAACTTCTTTTCTTTGCACCTTGGAGGCAACTTCCTGCCGGACCTTGTGGACCAATTAAAGCTTGAAAGTACACATTACAATCGAATACGACGCGATCTGAGTCACTCATGACGCTTGTTCGCGTCGTTCGCGCCGCATAGCATGTTTCTCTGCCTCAAAGAGCTCGACGGCTTCCTCTTCCGTCATTCCCGATTCTCGAAAGGCTTGATGCACGGGTGCCATCAGCCGCAGATAAGCTTCTTCGGCTTTAAATTGACGCTCAATGGCGTCGATGGCGACCTCTTCGGGAGCACTGCCAGTGGCGGTCGCGCGTTCTTGAAGTCGGACTGCGAGTTCGTCAGGAATTTCTACTTGTAGGGGCATGATAATTCTCCTCAAAGGATATTATACACGCCTGTGCCTGCGACTCAATTCTTGATCGTTACCGCCGATACTTCACAATGCACCACAGCGCATTGAACGCGTCGGGGAGGCCGATCTTCTTCCCTTCGCTATAGTCGCGGCTGACGAATCCCACCGGCACTTCGACAATCTTCTCGCCAATTTGCGAGAGCTTGGCAGTGAATTCGGGCTCGAAGCCAAAGCGGTCTTGCTCCAGATTGAAGCGCTCGAGTAAATCGCGACGGAAAACTTTGTAGCAGGTTTCCATGTCCGTGAGTTGTTGGCCAGTGATCAGGTTCGAGAATTTGGTGAGGAGCCAATTTCCCAGGCGATGCAGCCGTGAGGGGTCTTGCTTGGCGTTGGACAAAAACCGCGAGCCGTACACCACGTTGGCCGCGCCGCTTTCCAGCGGCCGCAACAAGATGGGATAATCCCGCGGGTTGTATTCCAGGTCGGCATCTTGAATAAGCACCACGTCTCCCTTGGCTTCAGCGAACGCTGTCCGCAGGGCGGCCCCCTTGCCGCGATTGTAGCCGTGGAACAGCACCCTTACGTCCGGTAGTTTGGCGAGGTCCAACAACACGCTCCGCGTGCCGTCGAGGCTGAAATCGTCGACGATGATGATTTCGGTATGCACGCCAACTTCGCGAATGCGATCCACGATCTCGGCGATGGTGTCGCGTTCGTTGTAGACGGGGATCACCACCGACACGGCCAACGCAGTGCGCTTGCGACGAATCACAGGTGGCACCGTCTCGATCGCCTCAGCGCACTTAATAGTTTCTTCCACGGTGGCAAGCGTTTCTTCCAACCGCTGCAGGTAGCTGATGTCCGTCGTGGAGGTCGGCAAGCCCACGTTCGCGGCGGATTGTGATTTTTCTTGTGTGGCTAATTGATCGAAGGATGTGGTCATCAGAACTCACTCTGAGGTTGGTTGTAGATTGGCGTCTGTAGGGAAGCAGGGAGGGATTCGGTGGCGACTTGCTCAACAGACGTTGCAGCAAGGCGGGAGGGACGTTGCGCGGGTGGGAACTAAGACAGTCGGCATTTCAGGCAAAATCCGCACGCTTTGCGCGTCGCTCCAAGTTCACCCCCAACTTTACCCCATGGCACAGCGGACGCAGGTGCCGGCCAGCAGGGTTCGGCTTGATCTCGGCGGCCGCCGCTCATCCAAGCCTTGCAATGCGTTTGTTCACCACAACCGGTGGTGGCGTAAGCGACAAGTTATCCCCCAGGCGACATTTTATTACGGTGCTAGCGACCTTCAACCAAGGGAAAGTCCGCGATTTTGGTTTCTCGCTTGGCAGTTACGCACGCTTTTGGTAATTTCCCGTTCCACTCGTCGATTCGTCGATTTGCAATAGGCCGACACGGAAGGAGGCCCCATGAGCCGCCAGACCAGCAGTGAATCCCAGGACCAACAACTTCGCGTGCATATCCGTTGGATGATCCGCCGCGACATGCCCGAAGTCCTCAGCATCGAGCGCGAGAGTTTTGAATTCCCGTGGTTCGAAGAAGACTTTGTTCGCAGCCTGCGGCAACGCAATTGCATCGGCATGGTCGCCGAAGCGAACGTGGGAAAGGGGGGGGAGCGCGTCGTCGGGTTCATGATCTACGAGTTGCATAAGTCGCGGCTGCATATCCTCAACTTCGCGGTCACCAAGGGCATGAGGATGCGTGGTATCGGTCGCCAGATGGCCGAGAAGCTCTCCAGCAAACTTTCGAGCCAGCGCCGCACGCGGATCACGCTCGAGGTGCGCGAAACGAATCTCCCCGCGCAGTTGTTCTTTAAAAAGGTCGGTTTCCGCGCCACGACGGTGCTGCGATCTTATTATGAAACCGGGTATTCCCGCGAAGACGCTGGGCCCGAAGACGCTTACGTGATGCAGTTCCACTGCGCCGCGGAAGAGTTTGCCGATTCGCTGCCAACGAATCGCATTGATCGCCTGGCGGGTTAGCCGGCATCGTCCCGATGCCGTGTGGATGGCGTATCGCAGAGAACGGCAGTGGGACACTGCCGGCTAACTACAAATTCACAAATTCCACGTACATCGTTTCCAAATCGACGAACGCCAGCGAATGGGGATTCGCCCGATAGAGGGCCCCGGGATTTAAGACAAGTGTCGATTCCACCCGTTCGAGCTTCGCCAAGTGCGTGTGTCCATAACACACCAGATCATACGCTCCGCCCACGCACACCTCGTGAAACTTGCGGGAATCGTCGCTGTGTAAGAGGGCGATGCGTCGGCCCGCGATTTCGAGATCGCCAAACACGCCGTGGCACGTTTTGCCCGCCAGCAGAATCGCCTCGGCCAGTTCATCCCGCGCGTAATCGCAGTTGCCGAACACAAAGTCGGTCGGCCACGGCTTGAACAAGGCCGGAATGTTCTCCGTGCCGATGTCGCCGCAGTGCAGCACCCGCGCCACTTCCAGGCTCTCTAGCAAACTCACGGCGGCCAACGTGTTCGCGACGTGGCCGTGGGTATCGCTCACCACTGCGATTCGCATGATCAGGTTCCTCCGTTGTCACAATAAAGTTCACATTCAAGCTCGGCAACCCGCCTGCGGAGTTGGGTTGCGACATCGTCCACGTCCGTGCCATCGGCTAGCAGGGTGAGAATCGGTTCGCCGGGGGGAATTTGTGTTTCAGCGCTCGGGATGTCGGCAAGTGGCGTGCGGTCGAGAGCACCCGCAGCGGCGAGTAGTTTGTCGGACAGGGCCTGCGAAACCGCAAGCGGATGTTTTGCGTAGAGTATTATTTTGCCTGCTGCTGGAACACCGGTTTGTTTTGAGTTCTGGGGAGCGATTCCAAACGCGGCGAGATGTTTTGCCAGCAGGTTGACGCCCGTGACCCTTTCGACGACTTCCACTGCCGCGGTGGCACGGGGATTCACTTCGATGAGCCACACGCGTTCGCCATCGAAGACAAAATCCACGCCGAACAAACCAACCAAACCGTCTTGCGTAGTGAGCAGCTTTCCGAGGCGAACCAAATCACCGATCGCTATTTGAGGTAAACTCGAAGGCGCAAGCGTACCCGCGTATTGAAAGTCTCCCGCACCAGTCCACGGCTCGCCGATGAGCTGGCGTGTGATGCCCTGCAAGGTGCTGCCAACGAATAATGCGGAACCAGGGATTCCATGGATCTTGCGTTGCCAATATCCGTTTGACGGAATTTCCTGGGGATCGAGTTGACTCACGCCGCTGCCGTTGCCCCCCTGACCCGTTTTATGCAACCAGTCGCCGATGCCGGGCAGTTTACCGTTGCAGGGTTTTGTTTCCGGAAAGTTCAATCCCGCGGCCCGCAACATCTTTTGCAAGCTGAGCGGATCACGCACTTTGCGTAACACTTTGCTTCGATTACCAAAAAGCGGCCGCGACTCGGCCATGCGGTCGATTAAGTCGGGGTGATTCTCGAGGGCCCCCGTGTAGAGCCAACCGTCGCACTCAGTCCGGGAGAGCCAAGCGGCAAGTTCCGCGGGATAATCAGAAATCTTGGTGACCGGACATTCATGCTCGAGATCGGCGTCGGCAAACAAATCCGCCGCCACGACTCGGCAACCGGCCCGCAAGAGCGAAAATGCCGTCGCTCGGGCGCTGGCACCGACAACAGCAATCGTGGGGCGCGAATTCATCGGAAGCTACGCGCCCTTTGTGCCGAACCGGCCGTGAAACTTTTCAGCCGGATATTTCGCGACGTTCTTTTGCATTTTTTCGCGGTGAGTGGTTGCCAGATCGATGTCGAGCGAATTCGCCAGGGCCAGCGTGTAGCTCAAGACGTCGGCCAGCTCCTCGGCAATGGCAGAGAGTTTCGTCGGATCGTCAGCCAATTTGCGCGACTCGGCGATGTCGATCCATTGAAAATGCTCCATCAACTCCGCCGCCTCAACGGCCAGAGCCATCGCCAAATTTTTTGGCGAGTGAAACTGCTCCCAATCCCGCTCGACAACAAATTGGCGGATATTTTCCCGAAGCTCGGCAATCGTGGTGGTGAAATCATTCATGGAAGATTTTTTCACGCAGAGGCGCGGGGGATGCAGAGTTATTTTGTCATCCCGAGGGAGGCTTGCCGACCGAGAGATCTGGTTTGTAGCACGTTTCCGCGTCGATGACGAGTCAAGATAGAAGCCAGATTCCTCAAGTCGCATTGCTCCTTTCGGAATGACCTATTTACTACGCCTCTGCGTGAGAAAAAGATTGTACCAAGAAACCCACGCTTACGCGGCAAAGGGCAATGCTTGTTGCCGCGGCGGATTGCGGCTCTCTTGCAGCCGCTGGTGATAGCCGTCGGCGAGATGGCCCATGACTTCCAGCGCCAACAGATCGGCTCGATTCATCACGTGCCGCGCGCTGCGCGTGCCGAGGCCTTGCACCAATTCCTCGAGCACGGCCACATGCAATTGCAAGGCCCGCTGCGCGGAAACTTCCGCGCTGGCGAGTAGTTCCGCGAACTGCGCCATTTCGCTCCCCAGATTGCCGACTCCCATGATCACATAGGTCCTGAGCAACTCGCGATAATGCGAGACCAATGCCAGGGGCAAATCATGGGCGACTTGCTCGGCGCGCGTGACCGACTTGGCCAGGCAATCGTCGAGTTCATCAATACCAACCCTCTCCTCGCGGACTGGTCGCTTGCCGAGCGTTTCCAGATCGGCGATCAGCAGCCGTTGTTGCTCCAGCAGTCGCTGGGCTTCGAGATGTTCCTGTTTGAGCCGCTGGCGTTGGGTATGAACCAGCCGCCGATTCTCGCGCAAGAGCTGGTTGCGTTCGATTGCCCGCGAGAATTTCCACAGCAACCCACGCACGGTGGTTTCGGCGATGCAACAATAATCGTCGGCCCCCACTTCGTAACACAATGCGTCAAGCTCGTGGGGCGGCAGCGAACCGAGCACAATCAGCGGTTCTTCGGTCCCGCCTGCCCGCAAGCCTTCCACGAAGTCCAAGGCATCGAGCCGGCTCGGATCGTGGGTGACAAGCACGGCGTCGAACACTTCATCACGCAATCGCGTGAGACCCGCGGTCACGCCCACCACTTCGGTGAGCGCGATTTGCGTCGCGCTGTCTGCGGCAAAGGCTTCGGCGAGCCAACCTCCCGTGCGCTCGGGCGAGGTGATGACGAGCACCTTCAAGCAGGGCGGCAGCGAACCAGGAATACCCGGTAGGGTTTCGGGTTGGGGAGTGTTCATCACAGCGGGACTATATTTTTCTGGCCGCGGATCGTCAATTCCAGCCGCTGGCGGCTTAGCGATTCCGCCAGTGCGTGCTAGCTAGAGGCCCGGTTATTTAATGCGTTCTTCGTCATCGAACACATAGTGATCGATGCACGCCAAGAAACCCATCGCCAGCGCTGAGGCCACGAACGAGGCCGCCGCTTGGCCACTCCGCCGCAGGTAGTCGGTGCCCCCTTCGACCTCCATGTGGCGGGCCCATTCGACGAGCATCCAAATGGCTTCGCACAAGAAGACGATGCCCAGGATAAACGCGACCCACGCCGCGGTTTCGATCATGCGTTCGAAGAGCCATGCCATCGCAATACCTGCTCGCTTGCTTTATCTGAAAGTAGCACTACACAGGTGACACGATAACTACTGGCGAGCCAAAACGCCAGAGATACTCTCACGCGATCTCCCCAAATAGCCCTCGGCGCATGCCGGGGGGTCAGAAGCTCAAAAACCATCGGCTTGCGCCGACGGCTATTTCAGGTGGTCACTCCCACGTCACATCGGGCCAAGAGATTTTCGGCCCCCTGACGGTGGCAGAAATCGCCGAACGACTCGTCGTTCTCGCGGGCTGCCTTGAAATACCGAAACACCGACACGATGGTCGGGATCACTTCCGCCTCGGGAACCAAATCCTTGTAGATGAAGTTGAGCCGATCCCCCACCACCCGGCCACCGAGAAAGATCGTGTACTTGCCGGCGGTCTTGCCCACGAGGCCGATATCGGAGTTATACGGCCGCGCGCAGCCGTTGGGGCATCCGGTCATCCGCAGGGTGTAAACTTCTCTGCTCAAGTCCAACTTGGCGAGCTCCGCTTCGAGCTGGTCCACCATGCTCGGCAGAATGCGCTCGCTCTCGGTAATCGCCAAGCCGCACGTCGGCAGCGCCGGGCAGGCCATCGACCATCGCCGCGTGTTGGAAATCTCTTCGCTCAAGGGCACGCCGTG
>JBGTMM010000032.1:0-2237 GCA_041743635.1 Bythopirellula sp. | reverse complement strand
CACAATCACCTCGCGGTAGTCGGCTGGCAGTTCCGCGACCACGTTGGCCAGTTCGAGTTGTTGTTCGTTCTTCTGGTACTTCATGCTCGGCGACGTGCCGGGATCAGGCAGAATCGCATCGAGCCGCGCGGTCGAATGCTCCAGCGACTTGGCCATCGCTTCGAGCGACACCTCGCGGTGGACCGTGCGTTTTTCGGTGAGGACATGCTGCTCAACGACCCGGTGCAGGTTGTTGACCAAAATTCGTCGCAGCCAGGCGCAGAATTCGCCGCTCGATTGGCCACGAAATTGGGCGAAATCGCGGTTGGCCTCCAAAAAGGTTTCCTGCACCACGTCCGAAGCGCTGATCCTCCGTTGGAGCTTTTTTTCCAATTGGGCCATCACCAGCAACTTCAGATAGTTGCGGTAGACGTGCAGCAGCCGGCCAAAGCACTCCCGCGAACCCGCAAGTGCTTGCGACAACAAAAGATCGGGATTAATAGCGGAGCTGCTAGTCATGCATAATCTCATAGACAATGGGGGCTCAACAAGCCTTCCACGGACGAAAGGCAGGATTGCGAACCCGTTGTCACGGGAGAGAACAAGAAATTGGCGAAAATGGTGCCGGTCTGGCTTGGCCAAGCCTTGAGTTTATCCCACAAAGACGGTGGGGGCAAATTGGCTGCTAGCGCGGGCGGCACGGCACAAACGCCAGCCACATCAACACACTCAGAATTGTGGCCGCGGGCTCAGGGACGGTCACCGCCGAGATCAAGGGAAGTAGACTGCCACTACCGTACTCGCGCTGCCAAAGCAAAAAGTCGCGTCCCGTGACCGCGCCATCACCGTCGGCGTCACCATTTTGATAGGTCGCGCCGCTCGCCATGCCGTAGCCGATTTGCCAGAGGGCAAGGTCGGGGGCATCGACCAGATTGTTATGGTTAAAATCAGCTTGCAAAGCCGGGCCATAAAGAAACTGGATACCGGCGATGTCGTCGGCGTCCAACTCGCGATTGACATATTGAAAGCAATTGAAATCAACCGACATCACGGCACATTCGTCCGAGTGCGCGAGTCCCAACGTGTGTCCAATCTCGTGCAGAATTAGGCTCTCGAAATCGTTAAAAATCTGGATGGGATCGCCTTCTTCGCCAGGATCGAAAAAGAACGTGTTGTTGAGATTCAGGAGCACATCCCCTTCGAGCGATCCACCATTGGGAGGGGGCGCGTAGCCCACGCCACCCACGCCACCGGTGATCGCAAAAGCACCAATACGAATCTGACCCGTGTGGGGAGGCTGAGCATTGATGCCGGCAAATGGCTCGCCGGAATCGCTGACCTGCTCGAAGTAAATGTTAGCCACCGACGACCAACGATCAAACGCACGCTCGATCGTGGCCAGAGCGGCACTGGTGCCCAGGCCGTTCATGATGCTCGTCAATTGGCTCGTTCCAGAAAAATTGGGATCGGTGAACGAGGGGTCAATCGTCGTGCCGTCGGGCATGAGGCTCCAGGTGATTGTGCCCCCGGGCGCGCCAGGACTAAAAATATCGCCCCATTTGTTGTAATATTCGTCCTCACCCCAGGGGTAGGGGCCAAATAGATTGTAAGCCCGGGCGGGGGCGGAAAGCTGTAGAATCAAAGGGCAAGCTAAAAGACATGCCAGCAGATAACGCATGGTGACGCTCCCACGGGTACTAGAATTTGTTGCAGTCGCATTATAGCCGGGGATTTGGACGCTGTAAAAACCTATCGCTTAAGGGCAAAAAACGAGGTCTTAAACTAGCCCCCCGGCGCAAGCCGTGGGGGGTCTGAGTCCACCAGCTTGCGCTGGCGGCTATTGTTATCGTAGACAAAATCTTGCTCGCCGTGCATCTCCTCTTAAGGAAACATGTCTTGAGCTAGTTGCATGACAAATATCGAGGCGACCGCGCCGAAGCGGCGCACTTGGCGGTGGGGAGTATTTGCTGTGATGCTAACACTGGTGGCTGCGTTTCTGATTCAACTCTTTGGTCCGAATCCTCGGATCATTGTCTCTGAGGACACCACGGTCATCACGTCGCCGCTGCGCGCGGATGGCCTCCCTGACTATCAGAAATACTGGCTCGAACTGGGTCGCGAAGGAGCCACCCACGAAAATAATGGTGCCGTGCTGTTCTGGCAGGCGATCTGGCCGGGGGAGTTGTCGCAAATAGATTGGCAGCCGATGAGCGATGCGCTCGGCTTTGAACAAATTCCGGATCCCACCAACACCCTGC
>JBGTMM010000031.1:0-1555 GCA_041743635.1 Bythopirellula sp. | reverse complement strand
AGCGGATCTTTCCCGGCGAGCCTCTCGAACATGCCGAAGTGCGGGGCGTATTTCAATTGAAAATCACGGATCGAACCCGTTTGAGCGAACCCCTTCGTCGAATTTGTTACAACCATACTGGCTCCGAGCACGCCGGTAGCGGTCAAGAAATCACGGCGCTGCATAACACCTCCCCATGAATATAAAACTTCGCGTCGCAATTGTAGCCTGAAATCATCGCGATCCATAGCCGGACCGCAACGCGGTCCGGTGACCCGGAGGGCGTTGCCCTCCGGCTGGAAAGAAATAACTACACGTCGAACCTAATGCCCTGAGCCAGCGGCAAATCTTGCGAATAGTTGATCGTGTTCGTCGTGCGGCGCATGTAGAGCTTCCAGGAATCGCTCCCCGATTCGCGGCCGCCGCCGGTTTCTTTTTCACCCCCAAAGGCCCCGCCGATCTCCGCGCCGCTCGTGCCGATGTTCACATTAACGATGCCACAGTCGGACCCGGCCGGCGAACAGAAGAGTTCCGCCTCGCGGATGTCGCTTGTGAGAATCGCCGAGGCAAGCCCTTGTGGCACGCAATTGTGGATGCCGATGGCCTGCTCCAAAGTTTGGTAGCGCATGAAAAACAGAATCGGCGCGAAGGTTTCTCGCTGCACAATTCCCGCATCGGCACCGATTTCGACAATCGCCGGTCGCACGTAAGCCCCGCCCGCTGGCACGCCCTCGGTCACGCGGCCACCACCATGAACTTTGCCCCCCTGCGATTTCGCAGCCCCCAGAGCAGCGTCCATTCCTTTCACCGCGCCCTCGTCGACGAGTGGCCCGACGAGCATGCCTTCAATCGTGGGATCGCCGATCGGCAGTTTTTCGTAAACTGTGAGGAGTCGCTCGAGCAATTCGTCGGCAATCGATTCATGGACGATCAATCGTCGCAGCGACGTGCAGCGTTGGCCACAGGTACCCACAGCCGCAAATGTGATCGAGCGAATCGCCAAATCGAGGTCCGCCGAGGGGGCGACGATCATGCCGTTGTTGCCACCCAGTTCCAAAAGCGAACGCCCCAGGCGCGCGGCCACGGTCTGCGCCACTGCCCGGCCCATCCTGGTTGAACCCGTTGCCGATACGAGCGGCAACAGCGGCGCAGCGGCAAGAGCTTGTCCCACATCAGCGCCACCGACCGCCAGACAAGAAATTGCAGGCGGAATGTCGGGATTCTCGCGGAGCGTTTCGGCAACGATTTGCTGACAGGCGATCGCGGTGAGCGGTGTTTTTTCCGACGGCTTCCACACCACGGGGTCGCCGCAAACCCAAGCAATCGCGGCATTCCAAGCCCACACGGCCACGGGAAAATTGAACGCCGAGATTACACCAATGCCCCCCAGGGGATGCCATTGCTCCATGAGGCGATGGCCCGGTCGTTCGCTGGCGATGGTCTTGCCGTAAAGTTGCCGGCTCAAGCCGACGGCGAAGTCACAGATGTCGATCATCTCTTGCACTTCGCCCAGCGATTCCTGCGTGATTTTTCCCGCCTCCCAACTTACGAGCGTGGCGAGGTCGGCTTTGTGCTG
>JBGTMM010000030.1:0-9608 GCA_041743635.1 Bythopirellula sp. | reverse complement strand
GGTTTGTTCGAAGTCCACTACACCGGCACGCTCAGCGACGCCAACATCAGCCAGGTGCCGCTCGATCTGTTCTTTAACGGCTTTCCTGTGCCACCCGACAATCCAATTTTCAGTGATCCAACCTTCGACAGTTTGAACAATCTCCGCGTCGGCAACATTGCGAACCAAATTCATATTGTGAACTTGACGACGGGCGTCTCGGCCAACATGGGCAACTTTGTTGTGACCCACGGCTTCACGGCCCCGGTCACCAACGGCCGAAACCGCGGATTCGACTTTGAGTACAATCTGCAAGTCCAACGACCGTTTTGAGTAACTTCATCGCTATGCCGCCAGCGGCCGCTTGCGGCATAGCGATGAAGGCTCTTACACTACAAGACGCGCCAACGTACTTTTTTTTCCGCCGCGAGTGCTCTCTGCATGGCTGCCGAAGACCGCAATCCGCAGGACAGCGATCCCTACGCCACGACCGCCTCGCGCGAGCATCACGCTGGCGAATCGAAGCATCGTTTTACCGTGCTTCGCACCCATCAGAAGGGAGGGCTCGGTTGTGTTTCGATCGCGCTCGACGAAGAGCTCAACCGCGAGATCGCCCTCAAGGAAATCCTTCCGGCCCACGCCGATCACCAAGAGAATCGCACCCGGTTCGTCCGCGAGGCCGAAATCACTGGGGCCCTGGAGCACCCGGGAATCGTGCCGGTTTACAGCCTCGGCCAATTTGCCGATGGCCGGCCTTATTACGCCATGCGATTCATCCGTGGCATGAACTTGCACGTGGCCATTGAAGATTATCACAACGACAAATCGAAAACTGCCGAAAAACAGTTGGCATTTCGGCAGTTGCTCACGAAGATCATCGACGTTTGCCAGGCGCTCGAATATGCCCACAGCCGCGGGGTGATCCACCGCGACATCAAGCCGAGCAACATCATGCTGGGCGATTACGGCGAGACGCTGCTCGTGGATTGGGGGCTGGCCAAGACGCTTAAGGACGGCTATCAAACCGACGCATCCCCCATGCCCCCGGTGAATACCACCGAGCGGGCCAACTCCACACAGACGCAGATCGGCCGTGTAGTGGGAACGCCGTCGTTCATGAGCCCGGAGCAAGCCGCCGGGCGGCTCGATTCACTCAGAGGCACAAGCGACATTTACAGCCTGGGGGTCACGCTCTACCAGCTTCTCACCGGTGGACCGGCATTTCGTGGGACCGAGGAAGAAGTCTTGGGCAATGTGCAAATGGGACGCTTCAAGCGGCCTCGCGAAGTGAATCGACGGATTCCGCGACCGCTGGAGGCGATCTGCCTGAAGGCGATGGCGCGGATGCCGAACGAGCGCTACCAATCGGCGCGTGAGATGTCGGACGACTTAGAGCGATTTCTCGGCGACGAGCGCGTTTTGGCTTATCGCGAACCGCTGCCCGCCAAGGCGTGGCGATGGATTCGCAATCACAGAACGTGGGTGCTCAGTTCCGCCGCGGCACTCACCGTGGCGGTCACCGCGCTCACGATTGGCGTGGTGCTATTGAGCGCGGCCAACGTCCGTGAGCGGAACGAGCGCGAACGGGCAGAAGCAAATTTTGCCGAGGCAACCCAGCAACGCGAACTGGCCGAGCGAAATTTCGCCCTCGCCCGCAGCGCAGTGCACGATTATTACATCACGGTGAGCGAAGACACTTTGTTACAACAGCCGGGGATGCAGGGTTTACGCGAAGACTTGCTGCGGCAAGCGCTCGTGTATTACCAGCGATTCCTTGATGAGCGGCAGGATGATCCTTCGCTCCGACAAGAAGTGGCCGACGCCCACTATTACGCGGGTATCATCGTGCAGGCGATCAGTTCTCCGAGCGAGGCGTTGCCGCATTTCGAGAAAGCGGCCGTCCTGCAAAAGGACCTGTTAGAAAAGAGCGCCGACAAGGTGGCGATCAAGAGTGGTTACGGGCAATCGCTCAACGCGATTGGTGGCGTCTATTTTAGGCTCGGCAAACTGAACGAGGCCCGCGACTATTTCCAACAAGGGTCGACGATTCGCGAGGAGGTTGCCCAAGCCGACTCCAAGAACGTCGAAGCTGCCCGCGTGTTTGCCAACAGTGTGATGAACATCGGCAGCACGTTTCTCGCACGACGGGAATTCGAACAGGCGATTCCGCTCTTGGAACGCGCCCAGATGATTCGCTTGGTTCATGTCGACGAGCTCGACAATTCCGATCCCAAGCTCCAGCGTGATCTGGGGATGGGTTATTACCAACTGGCCCTTGTGCGACGAGAATTGGGAAACGCGGCCGTCGCCGAGTCGAGCTTCCTCACGGCCATCGAGAGTTTTACTCGGCTACTGGCCATCGAGCCGCACGAGATGAGTCACCAGCGGAACTTGGCGCTTTCTCTGCGTGGGGTGGCCGATCTCAAAGCCAGTGCCAACGAGAGTGCGGCTGCCGTGGAATATTTCCGACGAGCTCAGGATATTTTGGAGGAGCTCACGTCCCGCAACCCCGACGTGCATAACTACGCCGCCGAACTCGCTGGCGTGCATATCAATTTAGCCGTTCAGCTTCTTCAAGAAGGTCAAAACGAGCAAGGCCTCGCGGCCGCTCAGCGAGCGGTGGACTTGCTGCGGGATTTGACGCAACTGGCCGAGACCGTGCCGGCTTATCGGATGGATCTGGGGATCGCCCTGCGGGCGCGGGGGGAACTATTAGTTGCGGCAGGGGACAAGGACGCCGCCCGAGAGCAGTTTGCCGAGTCGCAAGCGATCCTCGCCGAACTCTTGCGGGAAAGTCCGGCGAGTGACCGCTATGCGGAGGAATTAAGCCTGACGGTAGCGGCTGCGTCAGACTCCGACGGGTCTCCACCAAGCGGAGAGTCCACCCCTGCGGCCGCGGAAACAGGCCCCTAAATCGGGCCAAAATTTCGTAAAAAAAGACTCTTGCAGGAAATACTGAACACCCATATAGTATGCGTGCGTACAGTATATTCGTTGTGCCGTTCTCAGTTGTGAGTGTGAGCGGCTTGCATCTTCGCCTTTTCTGTTGGATAAAGGGTCCGAACCATGGTATCAGCAGTTGCCAGTAAAAATTCCTTGCCGAAAAACAGTGCGTCTTCGAGAACCGATATGGCCAAAAAAGAAAAGGCGAAGCCCGCCAAGCCTCCCACCAAGCAAACCGGCACCAAGCAAACCGCCGCCGATCAAATGCTGGCCGCGAGCCCCGAATTGCGGAACACGGTCGAAGCGATCGAAAAGCAATTCGGCGAAGGATCGATTATGCCGTTGGGTGCCGACAAGATTTGTCGGATCGAAGGGATTTCCACCGGGAGCCTGTCGGTTGATATTGCCCTGGGGGGCCAGGGGATTCCCCGCGGACGGATCATCGAAATCTATGGCCCCGAATCGAGCGGCAAAACCACGCTGGCCTTGCACGTCATCGCCGAGGCCCAAAAAGCGGGAGGCATTGCCGCGTTCATCGACGCCGAACACGCCCTTGACCCCAGTTGGGCCAAGAAGTTGGGGGTCGATCTGGAAACACTGCTCGTCAGTCAACCCGGCCACGGTGAAGAGGCGATGCACATCACCGAAATGCTCATTAAATCCAACGCGGTCGATGTGATTGTGATCGACTCGGTTGCGGCTTTGGTTCCCAAGAAGGAACTCGACGGAGAAATCGGTGACTCGCACGTCGGGTTGCAGGCTCGCCTGATGAGCCAATCAATGCGCAAGCTGACCGGCGTGATTGCCAAGGCCAAGACGGCGGTGATTTTCATTAATCAAATTCGCGAGAAAATCGGCGTCATGTTTGGCAGCCCAGAAACCACCCCTGGTGGCCGGGCGCTCAAGTTTTATTCTTCGTGCCGGATCGACGTCCGTCGCATCGGCCAGTTGAAGGACGGCGAGGACGTGATCGGCCAGCGCGTGCGGGCGAAGATCGTCAAGAACAAGGTGGCCCCGCCGTTCCGCGCCGCGGAATTTGACATGATGCACACGGACGGCATCAGCTACGAAGGAGATATTCTCGACCTGGGCTTGGAGAAAAAGGTGTTGTCTCGCACGGGGGCATGGTTTCGCTACGACGAGATGCAACTCGGCCAAGGCAAGGAAAAGTCGCGGGTTTTCCTCAAAGAAAATCCGCAGATCACCGAAGAAATCAAACAGAAAATTCTCGCTGCCGGTGGTTTTGACGATCTGCTCTCCAGCGCGGGCAAAGCCGCCAACCTCGCGGACGAGGAAGCACCCACCGAAGATTTTGAATGATGAAAAACAAAACCGGGTGACAGCGGTTCTAGAAAGAGTTTGACCGGGGCACTTTACTAAGTTATTGTGGTTGATACCCAGGAGAACTGCAAAGTTGAGAATTTGAACCGCCAAGCACGCGCGACACCAATAGCACGAAGGAATTATTCGTGCAATTCGTATGATTCGTGGTTAAGTTCTTCTCCTGGCGTTTTCGGCGATCTTGGCGGTTCATCTGACTTTGCAATGCTCCTGGGTTGATACCAACGTCCTTATCGTAATGCGCGGCGGCTCTGGTAGGCGGTCGTTTCGCTCCACGCTCTTCGGTTTTCCACGTTGATAGTAACAGGATGCAAACTCCCCAAATTACAACGGCTTTGGGAATCGTTTGTTTAACGCTTGGTGTTGCAGCGCAGCACACTTTGGGTGCTCCCGTTGCCTTGACCAAAATAGCCCTCACCGGCGACTCGGCCCCTGCTTCCGTCACGGGAGCCACTTACAATTTTTTCAGCCAGTTCTTCGGTCCGCAAATCGACGCGACGGGGGGAGTCGTTTTCCTTGCTAATCTACAAGGGTCCGATGTCAACAGTGGAACCGAAACCGTGATCGTCGCCGACCGCGGCGATATCCAGAAAATCATCGCACGCGAGGGCGACCCAATTTTTGGAACCGACACGACGATCTCGATCTTCGATGCCCTCCGCCTGAATAACACTGGAGAATTTGCGTTCGCCGTGGTTCTGCGTGGCGAGACGGTTGCATCCAACAACGATAAGGCAATCGTCGCGTCAGCGGGCGATGCCATGCGGTTGGTCGCGCGCGAAGGGGATCCGATTCCGAACGACCCTCTCGACACCACATTCAGCGAACTCTCCGGCCATGTCTTCAACGCGGCGGGACAAACGGCTTTCCTGGCCAAGATTCGCGGTCAAGATGTTAGTTCTAACACCGACACGGTCCTCTTTTCCGAAGGCTCCGGCTCACTCCAGCCAGTGGCCCGCGAAGGAGCCCAGTCACCCGGCGCCAACCCTGGTGTAGACTACCGCGATTTCTTCACGCCTTTCCCCCGCACGCCGGCCATCAATAGCGACGGAGACACGGCCTTTTTCGCCCAGCTCTCAAATCCGGGAAGTATTGCCAGCGGCAATTTTCTGTACAACACAACCACGACGCAACTTGTCGTAGCTGGCGGCAGCGCCGCACCCATGATCGACTCGCAAGCCCGGTTCGCGGCTGTTGCCGAACCGCGCCTGAACGACGCGGACCAAACCGTTTTTCGAGGATTCCTGCAGCACACTCCGGGAGTCACGTCGCGCAACGACTCCGGCATCTTCGTCATCGGTCCCGAAACTTCGAGCGTCGTCGCGCGGGAAGGAAGCCGTCCACCTGGCACGCCACTGGGCGTGGAATTCGAAGTTTTCGGCAATATTGCCACCCCCGTCATCGGCAGTACCGGTCAAGTGGTTTTCACGGCCAACGTCCGCGGATCATCGGTCGGAGGCATCAACGAGCGCGGCATCTGGATGACCGACCCCGCCGGCCAATTGATCATGGTTGCGCGCGGTGGAAATCCGGCACCCGGACCGGGACCCGCGTCGAAATTCACCAGCATGGGCCTGCCTTCGATCAACGGCAGCGGGCAAGTTGCGTTTCTCGGCGGCTACTGCGAAACCAACGCCAACGGTTTTTGTGGCGTGAACGGCGGCGCGGGCATTTGGGCCACCAATCGCGCTGGTGAACTCCTGTCGGTGGTCCGCGTCGGGGATCAAATCGACGTGAACAACGATCCCGCCGTGACCGATCTCCGTGAAGTGCGGTTCCTCTGGCTCGACGGCGTCTCCGGCGGTGAAGATGGTTTTGGGAGCCCCTTGAACGACGCCGGCCAACTGGCGTTCCTCTTGGAGTTCACGGACGGCTCGCGCGGGGTCTTCGTCGCAGCGACAGTCCCCGAACCCACGGCGCTAATCCTCATTTTCGCATGCGTCGTTGTGCGCGCCACCAACCGTAATCATCCCTCCAGCGCCCGCGGCTGAAATCATACCCCACATCGCTTGCGGTTTCGCGAGTGCGCTCCGTCATTCCCGTGTAGGCGGGAACCCAGCTCTTTACTGAAGCTGTTACATCACCGCATGGCTAGCCGGACGTATCAGCTTCCGGGATTTCTATTGTCATGCTTACCCTGGGGTCCACTTCGTCATCCCCGCGTAGGCGAGAACCCAGTTCTTTACGGCAATGCCGTTACATCACCATAGCCCAGGGTTGGTCGCCGTGGAGACCTACCCTGGGTACAGGACTGCGGAGCGGTTACATACCATAGCCGTGCCATGTTACTTCGCTTTCCCAGTTCCGATAACAGCCGGCACAATCAGATTGGCGAAGGTTCTTTGCTTCCGGTCGTTGGCTAGCAGCTCAGCCATGCTGAACGTGTGATCGAACGGATTGCCTTCATCAATGCGGCTTCTCAATTCTGGCGTCATGCAGCGCACCACATAAACGGTCTTGACGCGAGGATTGGCGTTGCGGTCGTTCTCGAAGGATTTCATCGCGGCGCCCAGGCGCTCCAACGCCCCGGCCGGATCGGCACCTGCCTTCACCTCGATTGCCACCTGGGGGATATTGGCGGCGTCACGCAGCGAAACGTCTGGCTCGCTGGCGAACGCCAGATGATACCCACGGCTTAATCGAAGCACTCGGATGTCAGCAATGCGATCAAGCAGACCGGTTAGGCCAATGTCAGCAAACAACGTGGTGGTGTTGTCGCGCCATACGACCTGCACAATTTCGGCCTGCAAGTGGTTGACGAGGATCGTGCGAACTGCCGCCTCACCTTCTTTGCCGACGGCGTTATTCCAGGAGCCTTGGATGGTCGCACCCGCCGCGGCAAACTGGAGCCCCGTCAAGTGTTGGGCTTCCAATTCGGCCGCCGCACTCACCATCGCGGAGATGACACAGTTAACGGCCACCACGAGCTTGGTGCGAAAATCTTCATTAAGCTGATCTACGCGGCCGGCCTCGATGCGGTCGATCCCGCCACCGACCAGCGAAGCCAGGCCTTTGCGCGACAGGAGCGCAACGGTCCGGTAATAGAGGAGCAATTGGGGCTGCTCCTCCAGCACGCGCGGATGACAAAACAGCCGTAACGGATCGATCTTCCACGAAGCGACCCGCTCCCAAGCTTCGACTTCGATGCCCCATTTTGCGCGGTCAGTCCAAAGAAAGCCATTTCTTACCTTGGAGAGCGCCTGTACTTCGCCAATCGCTTTCCAAAGATCAACGGCCCTGAGTTGTCTGACGAAAAAGCTTGAGCGTAAGCTATAAACGGCGAATTCGTCCGACGCCAACAGTTGTTCGTGAAACCCGCGTTTGGCCATCGTGGTCCTTATTCTTTTTTTCGCCAAATGTAGACGCATTTTCTAAGCTCTCGACGTCCATGGGCACCCATTTGCTGGCTGCTGTTGCCTTTTCCACGACCAAGCGTCCAGATATGTTCAGTTTCAAACCCAGCCTGTTCTGCCAAATCGCACAGAATCAGGTCGACCGGCACCTCCTCTCCGCCATAACGAACATTATCATTGACCATCGCTACACGACCTCCTTCGACAAGCAGGCGTGCCCATTCGAAAATAGTAACGGCCGATTCAAGGAAGTAGTTGCGCACCATTCGCGGGACGTTTGGATTGTTGAGTTCTCCATGAGCCGCTTTTTGATCGAGAGCATCGAGCACTTCCTGTAGCGCTTCCTGGTTTTCAAACGCGTCCAAAGCGCGTTTGAGGTCGCCCTCGGCACCATGCCTCCGGTACATCGCGTGAAGCGTCTCGATCTTCGATTTGTTTTCCACTGTGCAGGAGAGAAGTGACTGTCGCAGTTCTTTTAATTTGAATTCATCGACGCCGAGATACGCTAGCTCCAGCGCATAGGTTCGCGTGTAATCGTACCGATTGCAATACGGCGGGGATGTAATCAGCGAATTGCAACATTCAGCATCGAGCGTAGGCAGAAGCTCCAGGCAGGAACCCTGATAGAGGTCCATGCTCGGCGCATTAGATATCTTAATTTCGGCGAATAATTGGGGCTCGTCGAGATCGCTGATCATCTCCCGAAGACGGCCTACGAGCGCCGTTTCGAATTCCAATATTGGCCCTTTATTGAAAGGCTTTCCTGGCAATTGACGCGGTGCCCGCGAATCCCACCGCAGATACTGTCCGTCTTTTCTCGTATAGCTGATGGACTCCAGCACGCTTATACATGCGAAATCCAATAGTTGGCGCAGTGCGTCGCTCGAAACCCGGTTTCGTACGAAGGTACGAAACTGGGTGATGGCTACTTCCGTGGGAGCTGGAAATGCGCCTTGGGTAATACGAAGGTGACGAATAGAGAGTGAATCGTCCGCTTCGCGACGCCACTCACCGTTGGCGATTTGTGAAACGACCGCTGTAAGCTCCCGAGTGTCTAAGTCTTCCGCTGCCAAGCGGGCTTGGATTGCGTGATTTCCGACCGGGAGCAGCTCGATACCAATGCTCGATAGACCATGCTCGCGGGCAACGAACAACGTAGCTCCCGTGCCGGCGAAAGGATCGAGCACTGGTCCCGTTGTTGTGCCTAGAACCGGTAGTAAATATTCGACGAGCGCTGCAGAAAAGCCTTCCTTGTATTTGAACCACCGGTAATTGGCCCGGCGACGGTTCGATTGGTAGCTAACGAGCGACCTTGAAAGCTGAGGATTAATCTCAACCCGATCAGCAAAACGGCGGAATAAGCTCTCACGAGCGGATTCGGGAAGAACGAAGAGCGGCTTCACGCAGATTCTCGATGGCAAGAGGAACAACACACGGGGTTATTAGTTTACCTTTCAACCGCCACTTCGCCAATCATGTTGTTAGCGTCGTTAGCGACAGGCCGCCGCCATGCAATCGGACTTGGTGGCGATCAATGCCCCAGCCACCGAAGACGATGTCGCCAATCGCTTAAACCGTGCCAAAAAGGATCGCATCGCCGAATTGTTGGACACCCTCACCTCACTCGGCAAGGCCCGCGAACTCGAAGATGGACGTTATTTGGCGGTATAAACATCACTATCGCCCCTCAGGGCTTCTCATTCCATTGTTGTTCATTGTCCACGCGCTCACGCCCTCCAACAATTCACATTGCCGCCCATTGTGCAACCCTTTCAGGGTCGGTGTCGATGTGGGGCATGAACCCAGGGTAGCCATGAATACATGGCAACCCTGGGCTACGGTGATGTAACGGCTTCGCCGTAAAGTACGCATGGCAGGGCTGACGCCGCCTGCCGCCACGCGCGTGGCTGAATCACAGTGAGTCGAAAGCCAAGAGGCGGCGACGAGTGCCAGACATCTGGCTCTTGTCTCGTAGCTCTAGACTCTTGACTA
>JBGTMM010000029.1:0-7682 GCA_041743635.1 Bythopirellula sp. | reverse complement strand
GCTCACTAGCCACCGCCAAGCGGGGTGCCAGCCCACTTCGCCGGCAGGGCGGGGAGCCGCCGGTTTACGGGGCGGCTGTTGCGCGGGGGGAGCGGGGCGCTGCGGCTGCGTGTGAGGAGGTTCAAATTTGGCCATCGTGGCACACTTGTTCCGGGCGTGCGATTCGTTGAATCGCGGCTAGGCCCTAAGCAAAATAAAAACCCCCACAGCGGTCAACACCGATGTGGGGGTCAAAGCACAATTTTTAAGTGTAGATCGCCCTTTTTGGCGCTTATTTGGCAGCCTATTTGGCGGCCAATTGGTCCGCGGCGTCGTCAAAGTCGAACGCTAGCTCGTAGGTGTCGCCACCCTTGATGGTCAGCGTTTCTTCACGAGAGAGCGTTTCGCCGTCTTTTTCCAGCTCGACGCGAACCGTATAGCCGCTCCACGTTTCCCCCGCGGTCAGGCGATGGGTGGCGTAGGTTCGCTCCGTGCCGGTTTGAGCGGTCTCGGCACCGGCCAAAAAGACTTTCGCCTTCGCGGGGACTGAGATCTTCAGTTCCGTCTTGGTCGCACCGGCGGCCGCAGAAAGTTGCAGGTCCTCATTGGCAAAAGAAAGAGCCACCCGGTCGCCAGCACTGATCTTTACCGACTCGTTCTTCACGACGGACTTGCCGTCTTGCTCAAATTCAACGCGGAAGTTGTAAAGATAGGTTTGACCCGCTTGCAGGCTGTTGGAGACAAAGCTTCGCGAAGTGCCCTTGCTGGTGGTGACCTTGTCGTTGACCTCAACCTTGGCATCGGCAGGAACAGTGACCTCGATCACGGCACTGCCGGAAGTCTCAAGCGCCGCGTCGGTGCTGGTTGATGCGGTGCAGCCGTCGCAATCTGTTTCTACTGGGGCACTGTATTGAACAGGAGTGCTGTACATCGCACCGCCGTAGCTGCCTGAAGAGCCCGCGCTGCCGTAGCCATAGCCACCGTAACTTCCTGCACTGCCGTAGCTCACGGAGTGTGAACCGTAAGAGCCATAACTGCCACCAGAGCCATAAGACCCATAGGACCCGTGGCTGTGACGAGCGGCATGGCGGGCACGAATGCGGCCAATGATGCCCACTCGGCCATAACTGCCATAGCTTCCGCCGGAACCATAAGAACCGTAAGAACCACCATACGATCCGGCTGAGCCGTACGACCCGGACGAACCCCAACTCCCGTAGGACCAAGCGCCTGCTTCGCTCCCCAATCCGATTACGAGTGCCGCTGCCAAGAGCGCGGTCTGATAACGGCCTTTGCTAAGAATTCTCATCACTGGTGTCTCCATTACTATCAGTCTGTATTGTCAATCAGCTTGTTGAGCGGGGACGGTTTCCCGCTACCAGAGTCTCAAGATAGCAGCCGGGCGGTTTAATTCAAGCAATCTACGTAAAATTAACTGAATTTAGAGGTTACGCGGTTTCCGTGGAACCAATTAGGTCCCTTGGAGCCCGTCTTAACGGTTATTCACCAGCCTTCAGGGGATATTCAGTTATGATGCGGCTCATGTCACCACCTGCAATCAGAAAGCTTCCATGAGCCAATCTATTGAGCAAACGCGAGCCATTGAGCAAACTCGCCAGCGACTGCGCTCCGCCATGCCGGTGTCGCGCAAGTGGGCCTATTTCGACCATGCCGCGGTCGCGCCGCTGTCCCAGCCGGCTGCCGAGGCGATGGCCCAATGGCTAGCGCAAGCGACCGAGGAAGGAGACACCGTTTGGCTCGACTGGGCGGCGCAACTTACCACCTGTCGCAAGTCCGCCGCCGAACTTGTCGGGGCGGAGGAAAAGGAGATCGCGCTGCTCCCCAATACCACCGCCGGCATCAATCTGGTTGCCGAAGGCTTTCCTTGGCAAGCGGGCGACAATGTGGTCACCCTCGCGGATGAATTCCCTACCAATCTCTACCCCTGGCTGAATCTTGCGCAGCGGGGCGTCGAGACCCGTTTGGTTCCCACGAACGATGGCCGAATCACGCCCGAGCAAATCGCGGCTTATTGCGACGACCGCACCCGCGTGGTGAGCGTAAGTTGGGTCTGTTACTCCAACGGTTGCCGTCGCGCGCTCAAACCCATCGCCGACGTGGCACACGATTGCGGCGCGTTGTTTTTGGTCGATGCGATCCAAGGTCTCGGCGTGTTTCCCATCGACGTGAAGGCCGATGAAATTGATGTGCTGGCAGCGGACGGCCACAAATGGCTTTTAGGTCCCGAAGGAGCGGGAGTTGCTTACATTCACGAGGGTTGGCTGGAACGCTTGCAGCCGATCGGCGTCGGTTGGAACAGCGTCGCTAACGCCGGCAACTATGATTCCATCGAGTTAAAACTCAAGAACTCGGCGGCTCGCTACGAAGGGGGCACCTATAACATCGCCGGCTTCATCGGTTTGGGAGCAAGCCTGAAACTGCTGCTATCGTTCGGCACTAGAAACATCGCCGCGGCGATTTTGGATTTTACCGACACAGCCTGCGAGCAACTCATCCGAATCGGAGCGGTGATTCGCTCTCCCCGCGAGGGCGAAAATCGCTCGGGAATCGTGTCGTTTGAACTCCCCGGCCGCGATCCGCAACAGGTGCGCAAAGATTGTCTCGCCCAAGGGGTTGCGCTCAACTGCCGCGCTGGCCGCTTACGGCTGAGCGCTCACGCCTACAACAACGCCGCCGATCTCGAACGCTTGCTCGCCGTTCTTTCGAGCTGACGTATGTACTAAGCTGTTTCAAAACCCGCGTCTAGAACCGGACGCTAGCGCGTTCGGCTGATCTATTAGCCGCTGGGCGCTAGCCCACGGTTTTGAAACAGCTTCTACCAGTACCGCCTCTTAATTTGCCGACCGGGACTGTTCCTAGTTGCTCTTTAGCCAAGCGATTGCAACAATTGATTTTGTTCCGTGCGGCCTAAATTGCGGAAGAGAGACCAAAACGTGCTGCAGAATTCTCCCGACCCGCTCGAACGCGAAACCATACTGCTGACGGAACATGCGCTGCGCGCGGGCGGAGATCTTTTCGAGCAGCTTGCGACTAACGCGCCGGTCGCCATCTTTGTCAAAGATCTCGAGGGACGCTATACGCTTGCCAATCCTTTGGCCTGCGAAGCGCTGGGGAACACCGAGGCCGTCGGTCTTCGCGATGACCAATTGCTGGATGCGGCCGCCGCGGAGCGGATCCGGCAGCATGACCTGGAAGTGATCGAGTCGCGTCTTGCCATCGAGAACGAAGAACGCGTCCAGCGTGGTGATTTCCTGCAAGATTATTTGGCGGTCAAGTTTCCCCTTTTCAATTCCCAGGGCGAAGTCCAAGGGGTGTGCGGCGTGGCCGTGGACATCACCGCCCGGCGGCAAGCCGTCGAAGAGTTGCACAAAACTCGCGCCGAGTCCGATCGTCAGCGCCGACTCTACGAAGCGATTCTGGCGGCAACCCCGGACTTGGTGTTTGTGTTCGATCTCCAGGGCCGATTTACATTCGCCAACGAAGCCGTTTTACAGATCTGGGGACGCACTTGGGACGACGCCATCGGCAAGACCTGCCGGGAGCTAGGCTACCCCGAGTGGCACGCGGCGATGCATCAGCGCGAGATCGAGCTGGTGATCTCGACCAAGTTGCCCTGCAAAGGTGAGGTGCCCTTCACCGGTACCCATGGCACGCGAGTTTACGAGTATATTTTTGTACCCGTCCTGGATAGCTCGGGAGAAGTGGAGGCCATTGCCGGCTCGACGCGCGACGTGACCGATCGCAAGGAAATCGAGGAACGCTTTCGCAGCTTGGCCAACAATGCCCCCGTCGGAATTTTTCAAACGAATTTGGCCGGAGAAACGGTTTTTGTCAACGAAGCTTGGTGCCAACTCGCGGGCTTGGATCGAGAGGGTGCGAAAGGTGATGGCTGGATTCACGCCGTCCATTCGGATGATCGGCAGCGCGTGATTCGTGAATGGCAAGTGGCCTGCGGGCAAGGCTTGCCGTCTCACACGGAGTTTCGCTTTCGCCGTCCCGACGGCCGCATTGTCTGGCTGCAAGGAAACGCCGAGCCGCTGCGAGATCCGCAGGATCAAATGCTCGGTTACATCGGCACCGTGGCCGATATTACCTCGCGCAAGCTGGCCGAGCAGGCGCTCAGTGAAAATCAGCAACGCGTCGCGAACGAGCTGACGGGCATGAGAAGCCTCCATAAGCTGACTCAATGTTTGCTGGCGACGAAAAACCTGGAAACTGCACTCGAGGAGGTCCTCACATCAATACGCATTTTGCAACAAGCCGACTTTGGCAGCATTCACCTGTATGATCCTCTCACGGAAACATTCCTGGTGGCCGCCCAGCATGGTTTCGAGCAGGGTTTTCTCGACTCCCTGGCCAAAGAAAGCTTTGCCGAGAATTCCGCGTGCGGCCAGGCGTTAAGTTCCGGCAAGCGGGTGGCGATCGAAGATGTCACACTTGCACCCGACTATGCGAGTTTGCTGCCAATGGCCCGTCAAGCCGGTTATCGGGCGATTCAATCGACGCCGATCAAGAGTCGTAGTGGCGTGCTGCTGGGGATTCTGACGACGCACTTTTGTCAACCGCGGAAATTAGCGCCCCGTGAACTCTGGATGCTCGACTTGTATGCCCACCAAGCCGCCGCATTCATCGAGCAAATGCAACTCTTCAATTCGATGCGGGAAGCCGACCATCGCAAAGATGAATTCCTGGCGATGTTGGCTCATGAGCTGCGCAATCCGCTGGCTCCGATTCGCAGTGGGCTTGATTATCTGGCCCTGGACACCCTGGAGGAGAACGAAATTGTCGGCATCATGCGCGTGCAAGTCGAGCATCTGGTGCGGCTGGTGGACGACTTGCTCGACGTTTCGCGGATCGCTCGGGGCAAGGTCGAGCTCCGCAAGGAAATCGTCGAGATCGCGCCTCTCGTGGAGCGCGCCGTTGAATCGAGTGGCTGGGCCTTCAAAGCGAAATATCAATCGCTCGACGTGTCGCTGGCGAACGAGGCCATCCACCTTTATGCCGATCCGGTGAGATTCGTTCAGGTGCTGGGTAATCTACTCAACAATGCATCGAAGTACACCCCGGAAGGTGGGCACGTCGAGTTGACGGTCACCCAGCAAGAAGGTCAAGTCACCGTGCAGGTCAAAGATAACGGCATCGGCATTGAGCGCGAGCTTTTGCCGTCCGTCTTTGATTTGTTCACCCAATCGACGCGGGCCTTGGACCGCGCCCAGGGGGGCATGGGCATCGGACTCACCCTCGTGCGCAGTCTTGTGGAATTGCACGATGGTTCGGTCTCTGCCGAAAGCGAAGGCGTTGGGCGCGGCAGCCGATTTGCGATCAAGCTGCCCATCTGCCAAGAAACTCCCGTGGCAACGCCGAAACCCACTCATAGTATCACCCCAGGCCGCCGCATTCTGGTGGTCGACGACAATTATGGAGCCGCGAGATTGGTCTCCCTCTTGCTCAAGAAATTGGGCGATAACCAAATCGAAATGGCTCACGACGGCTCATCGGCATTGGAAAAGATCGCCACCTTTAATCCCGAAATTGTGCTGCTCGACATCGGGCTGCCCGGCATGGACGGTTATGAAGTCGCCCGCACGATCCGCTCCGCGACTAATGGCAATCAACCATTCCTGGTGGCCCTCACGGGCTACGGCCAGCCGGAAGACCTCAGCGATTCCAAAGCCGCGGGGTTTGACGAGCATCTTGTGAAGCCACCTTCGGTGGATATGCTGAAAGAAATGCTCGCCGATCCACGCATTTGCGATACCGTTACCACAGGCTAGAGTCTTTACTTATGTCACGTCGCGCCGTGTACACCGGTTCCTTCGATCCCATCACCCTCGGCCATCTCAACGTCATCGAGCGGAGTAGCCGCTTGGTGGACGAACTGATCGTCGGCGTCGGCATGAACATCGAAAAAAGTTCGCTCTTCAGCGTCGAGGAGCGGGTCGAGCTCATCACCCGCACGACCAGGCACTTACTCAACGTCCGCGTGGAAACTTTCTCTGGACTGGCGGTCCATTTTGTCAGGCAATGCGACGCGCGCGTGATCATCCGCGGCGTGCGGTCGCTCACCGATATGGAAAGCGAGTTCACGATGACGCTCGCCAACCGCAAGCTTGATCCAGGCGTCGAGACAGTGTTTCTGATGGCGGACGACGAATTCTCGCACGTCTCGAGTTCGCTGATCAAACAGATCACGCCTCTGGCCGGCGACGAGGAGCTGGCCCGCTTCGTGCCGCGCGAGATTGTCGGGGACCTGCGTGCGAAATTGGCTAGCTAGCCGGTCCGCCGTCCAGTGTGATCATTCGCTAAGAGGGTAACACCGACATGTTGTCCGCAAGTGAGTGTCGGTGCCACCCTTTGGACTATGAGCAGCTACCCCGCCGCTTTGAGAAACAACACGACAATCGAAAACAGTCCCAACGCGGCTAGGCCTGATTTGATTTTGTCGAACAAGGGATGATTCGAGGTCTGGAGCGATTCCGATTGGGCTTGCTCTGCTTGCGGTGAGAACATTTCCGCGTGAGTTTGCTGTAATTCTTCAAACGCGGGAGGTTCCAGCAGCGCAGTCGAAGCAGTCCTAACCTGCTTGTCGATTGGCTGTGCACCACCGCTGGACTGCCAAGTTGTATTCGCTTGTTCTGGTTCATCAGGTGTCGTCTGCACGGAAGCGAGCCGCGCTTCCGTTTGACGGCCAATATCCGGCGCGAGCGATGCGAGAAACGCATCCACCCGCCCGCCGAAACTGCCGAGCGTTGTGCCTTGCCCCGCGCCAAACAGCACCCCCGCGAGTTCACCACGGCTGTTGAAAATCGGCCCGCCGGAATCTCCCTGCCGGGCTTCGACGTTGAGCTCCACCATCTGCTGAGGCAGATGCTCCTGGGGAGAATAATATTGCGTGCAGCGCCCCGTGGCCGAGCGATAAATCCCAGGTCCATAACCACAAATGGTGAGCAGATCGCCGGGCTGCGGAGCCGCGTCGGCAATCTTCACGGGTTCCACCGCCGGTTGCCAAACCACGAGCGCGGCCAAATCCCAATCTTCGTCGACTTTTAAAGCGCGCGCCTGGGAAGTAAACCCGCCTGGAAAAATGACTTCGATCGGTCCCTGGGCATCACGGACCACATGCCAATTGGTCACAACGATGCCATAGCCCTCGCGAACGTCCACCAACGTGCCACTGCCAAACGACGCGGCCTCACCCTCCGGCACGACAATCCGTGCGACGGCGGGATGGGGCTGCTGCGGTACCGATTGAAAAGCCGCTGGCGGCTTAGCGGCTGTCTCCTGTGAACCCTGCACCAATCCCTGCCCAAACTCCTCCGCCCAAACCCGCTTAAAATTCGCCGACGAAAAATCGCCGCAACTTACCGAACATAACACGAGGTGCGCGAACACGACCGTGCCCGCGATTGCCATCCAAGAGTGGACATGCCGACGGCAGATCATGGCGACTTGGCCAACTTTCGTGTTTTTTTCGATCTTGGCTCTCACAGTGTTGTCAAACTTGGGTGATGGAAGGTTGCGAGCGACGTTTTTGTTCGTTGTCGACAATCATCTCCAACAACCGCCGGCGAAGTTTGGCAGCCTCCTCGCGTGAAGCGAGCGCGGCTGCCACCTTCGCGGTGGTTGCTTCTCCCTGAGCGGTAGGACGGGCCGCATCCCTGCGCTGGTTTCCCGAGGGTCTT
>JBGTMM010000028.1:0-2907 GCA_041743635.1 Bythopirellula sp. | reverse complement strand
CAGCAGGCATTCCCACCTCGGCCGCTTGCACAAGCAACTGCTGGCGTCGGTCGTGACATGCCTCGAGTTCGGCACAGAGGTGCTCCTCTTCGGGCAACAACGCCGAGAGCGCTCCGTGATCGCGCTTGATGAGCATCTCGCGTTTGCGGTCAAGCAAGCTCAGCAATTGCTGCTGGGCGTCGCTCAAGCGACCCAAGAGTTGTGCGAGTTCCGTTTCCCAGTGCATGTCCATGATGTGTATCCGTATGCTTCAAATACGAAGCCCAGGGATTGCAATCCCTGGGCGTCATTTAGTCTCTCACACTCTTCTCAAAGGCACCAAATCCTTAAGCGACAACATCGCCTTGTTCGCACTCCGCGCCAGAATTGCCGCCTGCTCGGGGAATTGTTGGAGAAACATCGGGTCGGCCACTTGGTCGGCACTTGCCGCGGTCATTTTCTCGGACAGGACTTGGTCGAGCTGGCTTTGAAAAACTTTTTCGCCTTGGCCGCCGTGAAAGTAAGCCGGTTTGCTCTGGGTGCTGCGCATTGACTTGAGCATCTGGCCGAAGAAGGCCTCGCCGACGAATTTGCGAAACGTGTCGCGGACTTCGGTCGCATCGTCGATCTGCTTCTGAAAGCTAACCACCCCACCACGCAGCGGCTTAATACCTGTCAGATTGCCCATCTCGATTTTCATAACTTTTTCCTGCTCGCGCTTAACGCCTCTCACTAATCGATACGGCGATTACTGATCAATAATGAGCCGCGCATGTAGTTTGCCGCTGCGGTCGATCCCCTTGATGATCTCGATGGCATCGGCGTTCGGCACTTTGAGGGCGTTGAGCGCGTCGACGAGCGATTGCAACTTGGCCGATTCTCGCTGAGTCTGGTCAACCGGCACGAATTGCGGCGTCGGCTGGGCCGCTTCAATCACGATATTGCGATGAGATATCACGACGTCTCCGATTTCGACGTCGCCGTCGATCACAACGCTCCCGGTGCGTTGGTTGATGACAACGCGAGATTCTGGTTCAGGTTGATAAACCTGCAACTCTAGTAAGATCGAGACAAAGGCCACGGGATCTGCCTTGTAGACGTCCGGAATCTTAACGATGATATTAGCCGCGTTGACGGCTTTAACACCGGAGTCGTCATTTTGGAAATGTGTTTGGCCGATCGCTAAGGCGATTTCTGAAATCGTTTGGAAATTCGCGTGGTTCTTATCGAGAATCAGCGTGATATAACCGTCTTGCACGAAGGGGGTGAATACGTCCTCTTCCATTTGACAGCCGCCGTGGATGCGGCCGACAAGGGGCTGTTCCTCCGCTTCGATATAAATTTGTCCTTCGGCAAGGGCATAGACGCGGCGATCATTGACATTGGGACCCTGCATGGCAGCGGAAACCAAACGCCCGCCCGCCAAGCTCTTGCCATTGATCGCGCTCACTTCGCAGTCTAGCCTGTCCCCACGTCGCGCGCCGGTTGCCGGCACGCGAGCCGTGACCCACACGAGCGAAACATTTTTGATCTTGCGAAGCTCTTCGAATGTGGCGGAACCCGGCATGCCAAATTGCGGGATCGGGCTGCCCATGATCTCCAAGGCCCGTGCCAAGGCACGCATTGTTTGGGGATCGTTCGCCTCGCCCGTGCCGTTGAGGCCTACGACCAAACCCAAGCCACGCAGCACATTTTCTTCTTGGCCTTTGACGCGGCAGATGTTGCGCAGCACGCTGCGCGCGTGTGCGATGCCGACCGGTGCGAGAACGAGCTGCACTAGAACCAGTAACGCGAGATTACGTATTGTTTTTGAGGAATTTTTCATAGTAGAACGATTATGAGTTATTCGAGATTGCAGGGCAGGAACGCAAAATGCAAAATGATCAATGCAAAATGCAAAAGTAAAAATCTTCGTTTTTACATTTTTAATTTTGCATTTTGCATTTTTCGTTTTTCATTTTATTTTCCGATCAAAATGGCTTATAGCGGTCATACCATCGAGAAAGCCAGCCACGAGCGTAACCGTCGCGGACTTGTACTACTTCTTCCTTGTCGACGTTGAAATCGTAGATCGAGTCGCTGCTCACTTTGCGGTCGGGTTGGATCGCTTCACGGCGGACAATGCCCGTGAGCGAAATTCGCCACTGCTCCTCGTTGTTGCGAATCGTTTGGTGACCTTCGATCACCAAATTCCCATTCGGTTGGATGTCGACAATTTCCGCCGCCATGCTGAACGACAACGTATCGCGCAGCTCCAAGTCGGATTGAGAACGATTTTGGCTGTTGAGCGAGCCTGCGATCGCAGGGTCACCGTCACTTTGTGGGGCAGGTTTCAAATCGCCGTTATCGAGCCTGATCCAATCCTCGAGCACGGCCGTGAGATTCTGTGTTTTGCGCGCCTGGCCGTTGCCCTCACTCAAGAACCGGGAGCGAAAATCGACGACTACGGTGATTATGTCATGTTTTTGCAATTGCCGGGGAATCGACTCGGGGGGCAATTGTTGGTACATGAACGAACTGTTTTCAAGCGTCAGACCATTAGGAGCCGGCGCCGGCCTGAGAAACAAGCTGCCATCTTGGGCCTGCGTGGCTGTGGCCCAGGTGAAGAGCAACGAAATGCTTAGTGATTGAATTGTTTTCATGACATTCACAAAGTTTGGCGACTAGCGTTGTTGTGTTTGACCTTGATTGAGAGTCGCGAAATCCGCTGCTGAGGCACCCGTGGGGAGAACTTCAAGTTGCTTCCAACCCGACACGCGCGCGGCGAAGCGATCCTTTTTGTCGAGTGTTTGTGCCTGCACCAAATCGCCTAACGACCCATCCTGCGTGACGACGGCAAAGGTGCTGACCGTAATCCCCGCCGTGCGAGCGAAAACTTTCACGGTTTCGCCGCGCTCGACTTGCAGTGGAGAACGCAATTGCGTGCTT
>JBGTMM010000027.1:0-4914 GCA_041743635.1 Bythopirellula sp. | reverse complement strand
AAGTCGTCGAACCAAAAATCGGCGATCTGAACGGTTGGGAACATTGGTTGGAAAGCCAGGGGGAGCGCTATCGCGAGGTGGATCGCGCGTTTGTCGTGGGTTTTAGCACGATCTTTCTAACCTTCTTTATTATTTCCGCGTCACTAACAATAAGGCAGCTCGATCTGGCGGGCCGCTCGCAGCTACTCGTATGGACCGCCGCCACGGCTTATGCTTTGAGCGCAGTCCTCGTGGTATATGTCTTGGTGCGACACTGGACCGCTTCGACAAAACCTTCGGGGGAGGAACCTGTCGGCGGTTTGGGCGATTTGAGAACCGCGCCACAAATCGGCGAGCGGTAGGCGTCAGCCTACTGCAAGAACCAAGCATTAACGTGCCCTGCTCGCCTGTTACCCGATCTCGGTAATCATGCGATGCGGATCGCGCGGGTGAAGAGTCTGCGTAACGCAATCGACAACGAGGTCGAGTTCCTCGAGGACAATTGCCCCAATCAGAGCAGTCTTGCGATTGGGTTCGACAACGGCAGAAAAAACAGAATCGCGACCACAGAGTTTGAGCCACACATTCTTTACGACTGGACGATGTTGGGTGTGATTGTCAGCGTAGCGAACTTTTGCTTGCCAGGCTTCGACAAGACCGAGAGCGTCCATCGCCGCGCCGGGAATGACCAAATGTGCAGCACCGGTATCCACCACGCCTTCGCAATCAAAACGACGAATCTCTGATTCAGGAATATCACCACGTTCAGACACAATAACATCAACATAATTCGCGAGTTCCAGTTTCATGCTAAATCGCCCCATACACGGTTCCTGTATAAACTGAACTAGACCAAAGTATTATACCCGCACCGGGCAGAAAATCCCTTATTTCTTCTTCCCCTCTTCTTCCCCCGTTTCCAGCACCGCGAGAAATGCCTTCTGGGGAATGTCGACCGAACCGATCGACTTCATCCGCTTCTTGCCTTCTTTTTGTTTCTCCCACAGCTTACGTTTGCGGGTGATGTCGCCGCCGTAGCATTTGGCAGTCACGTTCTTCTTCATGGCGGAGATCGTTTCGCGGGCGATGATCCGCGTGCCGATGGCCGCTTGCAGGGCCACCTCGAACATATGCCGGGGGATTTCCTGCTTGAGCTTCTTAATCACAGCGCGGCCGCGCGTGTCGGCATCGCGCTTGTCGCAGACAATCGAGAGCGCGTCGATGCGTTCATTCTTAACCAAAATATCCATGCGCACGAGTTCGCCGGCTTCGTAACCCAGTAGCTCGTAATCCATCGTGCCGTAGCCGCGGGTGGTGCTCTTGAGTTTGTCGTGCAGATCGTAAATCACGTCAGCCAGTGCCACGTCGTACACCAACATCGCGCGCGTCGGCGAGAGGTATTCCGTCCGCACGTAAGTCCCCCGGCGGTCGGTGCAGAGCTTCATGATCCCGCCGATGTACTCGGTGGGGAGCACGAAACTGACGCGAACAATCGGCTGGCGAAACTCTTCGATCTCGCCGTGATCGGGCACATCCTGGGGCGAGTGGACTTCAATCACTTCGCCAGTTTTCGTGACGATTACGTAAGTGACGTTGGGAGCCGTCTGCACGAGATCGATGTCGGCTTCCTGTTCGAGCCGTTGCTGGATGATTTCCATGTGCAGGAGACCCAAAAATCCGCAGCGGAAACCAAAGCCCAACGCATCGCTCGTTTCCGGAGCAAATTCAAAACTCGGATCGTTGATCACGAGCTTGTCGAGCGCTTCGCGGAGTTGCTTGAAATCCTGACCATCGGAAGGATAAAGCCCGCAGAAGACCATGCGTTTCGGCTCTTGATAACCAGGGAGTTTAAGGTCCGCTTCGCCGTCGGGGGTGCTCACCGTATCGCCGACATGCACCTTGTCGAGCGTTTTGATATTGCAGATAAGATAGCCCACTTGGCCCGCGGCGAGTTTGCTGCAGGCTTTGCGATGTGGCACAAAATGGCCCAACTCCAGCACTTCATGCACGGTCCCTTGCTGGAGGAACTTGATCTTTTGGCCCTTGGTGATTGTGCCGCTCATCACGCGGATATACGTGATCGCGCCGCGATACTCGTCGTAGACGGCGTCGAAAATCATCGCCTGCAACGGGCCTTTCTGATCGCCCGCTGGCGCAGGAACGCGCTCAATCACGGCGTCGAGAATCTCCTTGCAACCCATCCCAGTCTTCGCGCTGCAGCCGAGGATTTCGTCGGCATGCACTGCGAGGGTATGTTCCATTTCCGCGCGAACTTCGTCGGGCCGTGCGTGGGTCAGGTCCACCTTGTTCATCACCGGTACAATCGTGAGATTGTGTTCCATCGCCGCGTAGGCATTGGCGACCGTTTGGGCCTCGACCCCTTGAAAGGCGTCGACCAAGAGCACCGCCCCTTCGCAACAAGCTAATGACCGGGACACTTCATATTGAAAATCGACGTGCCCCGGCGTGTCGATCAGGTTCAACTCATATTTGTGACCCTGGTAAGTGTAGTGCATCGTCACGGCATGGGCTTTGATTGTGATACCGCGCTGCCGCTCGAGCGCCATGTCGTCGAGAAGCTGCTCTTTCATGTCGCGCGAGTTCACCGTGCCGGTGACTTCCATCAGCCGATCGGCGAGCGTGCTCTTGCCGTGATCGATGTGAGCGACGATCGAGAAATTGCGAATATATTGAGGTGCTGTCATTTAGGAGGGATCGGAGGTGAATGTACTTAGCCGCGATGCGACGCATCGCAGGGATATTATAGCTGCGATGCAACGCATTGCAGGGGTATTTTAGCCGCGATGCAACGCATCGCACGGTCACATATGTTGAATGTAAAATGTGAAAAGGCAAATGTCAGAACTTAAAGCTCGGGCATTTGCCTTTACAGATTTGAGATTACACATTTTCTTTCTGCCTGTGCTCCTGCCGTGCGAGGCCCGCGGCACCGACGAATCCGGCATCACCTCCAAGCCGCGCGAATTCAATCCGCAGCGAAGCCCTTAAGGCGGACAGAACGCGGGGTCGCACTTCATCGCGGACTCGCTGGAGAAACTGTTCCCCCAGCGGGTGGCCGGCACCGCCAAAATTCATCGCCCCCCCGAGCACCACGCTATCGGGATCGACTATGTGAATCAAGGTCACGATTCCAATCGCCAAATACTTGGCCGTGTCCATGACAACGTCAAATGCCAAGGGATCGCCAGCTTCCGCGGCGTCGGCAATCGCCAAGGGGGTAATATCGCCTTCAGATTTCAGTACCCCGGCCAGACTACTATCAAGACCCGCGGCCAGCGCATCCCGCGCGCGACCCACGACGCCATACGAACCGCAATACCCTTCCAACGTGCCGGAAAGTTTCTGCGTATCAAGTCGCGCTTGGGGATGCGAATCAATAATGATGAACCCGCATTCCGCGCCGCAACTGTGCGCGCCTTCGACCAAATAATTGTCGAGCACGATGCCGCCGCCGATTCCCGTGCCCAAGGTGAGCAGCACCATGTTGCGCGAGTCATTGCCCGCCCCTTGCCAGTATTCGCCAAACGCGGCGGCGTTGGCATCGTTCGCATAACGCACTGGCAAGCCGCAGGCCTTGGCCACGCGCTCTCGAATGGGATAATCCCACCAGGTGGGCAGGTTCCCTGGCTTGAGCAAAATGCCGGCGGGAATATCCATCGGCCCGGGGGTCGCCAAGCCGATGCGTGCGACAGCGGACTTCTTGGCCCCCGCTTTTTCGAGAAGCTGCCTGACGCCGGTGGCCATCCGCCCAATCGCATCGTCGGGGCCACGCTCAACTTCCGTGGGAATCGAATGATAGACCAGTGTACGGCCACGATCGTCGAGCAAGCCGAGCTTGATGTTCGTCCCCCCCACGTCAATGCCCACAAACAACGGCAACTCTGCCTCGGCGAGCGTGATAATCAACTTGGAACCGGTCATGGAAGTACGGCTATGTTACTGGGCCAATCGGGTTGAAAATGAACCCATCAGTATAAAAGTGATGCCGCCAAACCGCAATTCGCGTTTGCCGGATCATTGTTAACCCTTACGCAACTCCGTTGACGACACATCCTCGCGGAAGTCGCTCGCCGGCACTTCGTCGCAGATTTCTCTGAGATTGGGGGGAAGGTCCGCATTGCTCAGGCAACAAAACTTGCCGGCAAGCTGCCGTCCGAACACGAGAAATCGGCAGCCGGCCTCGGCGATCTCACGAATGGCTTGATCGCGTTGTGATTGGTTGTTGTGATAATAACAGGGGTCAGCAATCCGCACGAGCGTATCGATGCCCACCACAAATATTGATTCCGGCAGTATCGCCGCTTTTTCGCGGAACGTGGGGGCGGCGGTGAGCAAAATTTGCCGTTCGGGGTCTTGTTTCTTGATCTCAGTGAGGCGGTCATCGATCTCGATAAAGTCGAGCGATGGTTTATCGACGTTCGTGATCGATATTTCGTAAGCAACTTCATCCCCCAATCGCTTCGCGGCATAGCTTGCCATTCGTTGATGGCCTTGATGGAGCGGATGAAACGCTCCTGGAAAGATAATTTTCGGGCGGCTGGCTTGCGCGCACCGCGCTTCGCCCAATAACAATCGCGTCCAGTCTGGGTCGGCCAATTGCGAACGACGAACAATTTGTTCCGCCTCGGAGAGTTTTTTCTCGAAAGCGCTTTGTACGATAGCAACATCAACTCCACAGGCTTCGCCCAGGGTAATCAACAACAGCTTGGCAGCGATCTTTTCTTCCGCTCCGCGCTGCCGCAAGCCTTTGGTCAAAATCAACGACAGCGATAAGGTTTTGTCGGCGGTTTGCACGCCGACGTGGAGGCGATGCTCGCCGCGCTTGGCATTAGTGCTCGCCAAACTGGCCGTTACGCCAATTCCAATCAGCGCGTGAGGGTCGGCAGCCCGCGCCAAGTGCCTGGCCCGCATCCA
>JBGTMM010000026.1:0-3395 GCA_041743635.1 Bythopirellula sp. | reverse complement strand
CCTTTGGTTCCCATCGGGAAATCTCCTCCCTGGAATGATACGGTCTTTTGTCTGTTGCACCGCGTGTATTTCGCATGATGAGCACGAACGGGTGATTGCGTTTGTTTGCGAAACTGTTGACGGCCGCATCAAGGTCATGCCTGGCACGGGTTCCAACAGTACGGCCGAGGCCTTGCGGCTCACCAAATCGGCGGAAAAGGCGGGTGCCGATGGCGCCTTGCAAGTGGCTCCCTATTACAACAAGCCAACGCAACAGGGTTTTTATGAACACTTCAAACGGCTAGCCGAGGAAACGAGCTTGCCGCAGTGCATTTACAACATTCCTAGTCGCACGGGCAAAAACATCGAGCCGGAGACGATCATTCGCCTCGCGGAACTAGAAAATATTGCGCTCGTGAAAGAAGCGACCGGTTCGCTCGATCAGGCTTCGGCCGTTTTGGCGAACACGAATCTTACCGTGCTCAGCGGTGACGACAGTTTGACGCTTCCCATCATGGCGGTCGGAGGGAGCGGCGTGATTTCCGTCGTGGCGAACATTGTACCCAAGGACGTCATGTCGATGGTCGCGGCGTTCAATGCGAACAAGGTTGCCGAGTCGCAAGAGTGGCATCACAAGCTGTTTCCCCTCTGCCGCGATATGCTGGGCCTCTCCACGAATCCGATCCCGATCAAGGCCGCAATGAAAATGTTGGGCCGCGATACGGGTGAACTACGTCTCCCCATGACGCCGCTGACAAAAGACGAAGAAGCGTCGCTCCGTAAGACGCTCACGAAATATGGCTTGCTGTAAAGCGGAAGAAAACTCACCGCTAATGGACGCTTATTTTCGCTAATAAAAATCTTTCGCGTTCGTGTGATTTGTTCGATTCGTGGTGAAAATCTTCTGGCGTTCACGCTTTTGGCTCGCCAAAATTTTTTTGTCGAATTTGGCCGCGCAATTTGCTAAAATCAGCCTCGGTTGCATTTATCGCCAGCCGCTTGCGGCTTAGCGAGGAGCACAACAAATTGCCGGGACTCGTGTTACTCGATCCGGCCTACGATTACTGCAAGATTAAACCCTAAACAAAGCAATCCGTGCAAAGAAACCTGAACTTGGCCAGAAAGAACAGTAGTGGCCAACATGGCCAAGTTGGGCAAGTTGGCCAACTTGAATTCCCCTGCGTGAAAGAATTGCGCGAAGAATTCACTCGCTGACTGCGACCGTGGCACCTTGGTTTGCTGCGGCGGCGGTTACGAATTCATAATCCTGAAACTCGGATTTGTCGCTCAGCAGAGCGTTTAGATCGTCGGCTGCCTGTGCATTCGGCAGCAGCGCGAACACAGTGGGTCCCCAGGAACTTTGCCCGACGCCGGCGATGCCTTGTGCGCGTAGCCAGGCAATCAGTCGAGCGGTTTCCGGTGAAGAGAATATGCCGCCCTGCGCCGGAGCAAAACACTTGCCGGCGAGGCAGCCGTAGCGATAGAGTGCTTCGCTAAAAATTGCGAAGTCATTGTTTTTTGAGGCGGGGATGAACTGGGTGCTTGTGATTTGTTCCAATTCCTCGGTAATTGCTCGCGGGACAGGGGGCAAGTTGGCGATTGTTCGATCTTCTGCCGCGCCGGCTCGTCCCAACTTGGCGTGAGGCGCGAGCAAAGCGAAACGCCAATCGATGGGAAACTCACCACGATAGGCCAGTTGACCAAGCTGTTCGTCGGTTCGATGACCCGCGTCGACGATCAATCCGCCTAGTAAGAATCCATAGGTGCCGATGGCCGAGCGACGGCCACGGCGCGTGAGTTGGCTGAGTCGCAGCGGATCACGCCAGGGAAAGCCCAGGCACTCGGCGAATCCGGCTGCGACTGCCAAGCCCAATTGAGTACCTACTCCCAATCCCGTGTGTTCGCGAGGTGCCGCCAGGACTTCCACATGGACCTCGGGCAGGGCGGCAAGTTGCAGGTGCTCGGCAATGGACGTCGCGAATTTGGTAACGCGCTCGCTGAGCGGCCCGGCAGTTGTGAACTGTTCCGCGCTGGTGATTTGCAAATGTACGCCGGGCGCGTCGACCATCACCCCTACGCCGCCAAATTGAGGACACTCAACATCATGGCCCAAACTGGTGAGACCAAAATGCAAACGACAATTTGTGCGAACTTCGACGCGGCGACTCATTGGCTTGTCGACTCCGCTAAACCGGCCGCGAGTGTCTGCTCGACGTGTTGCCGCAAGAAGCTGAATGCCCGCTGCTCGGTTGCCCCGCCCGTTTTGTCCACGATTGTTTGCAGACGGGCGAATTCCGTCAAGATTTCTGCGCTCGGCAAAATGTGCAGCCGAGTGGCGAGGATCGCCGCTTCAATGACTGAGTGTTTCGCCCGATTGAAACCAAAGAATTCGCGAATCGTGCCGCGTGCCGTAGTTTGTGCCACCATGAAGCTGCGCTCGTGCGAATTGTTAATCGATTCGATTTCGAAGGCAAACCAACGACAAGCTTTGGCCAGCACCAGCGGCTTGTCCGGCAAGAATCTGGGTTCGCGCACTGAGCCAATAGCGGCCTGGGCAAAAAGCTCGACGTCATCCGTAATGTGCAGCACTCCGCAGCGATTTCGCAGCAGGTTTTCAAAGGTCGTCGAAGTGTTAAATGGCCGTAAGACGAGCGTGTCGAAGCTATTATCAACCAACGGTCCCATCGGCGCGATGTTCACCGTGCCGTCGAGATTTTGGGTGGTGACGATCCCTTCCAGGATGCATCTATCGGCACCAAACTGTGGCTGTGAGTTGCTGGGCATCGTAAAAGACGACTAAAACGTGATTGGGCGAGAGGGAGGTATGAATGTTGTTGCCGTGGCTAAGCGAAACTCTGAGTTGGCAAGCTCAGCGATTTCACCATCAACCTTGATCCCCGCCATTTGTAAAAAATTGACTAGCAGTTGGAAACCATATTCCGTGAGCGTGGCCTCGGGATGAAATTGTACCCCCGCGACGGGAAATTGGCTGTGCTGCATCGCCATAATCGTGCCGTCCGCGCTTCGTGCGGTCACAGAGAATTCCACGGGCAAAGTTGCTCCGTCGACGACGAGCGAATGATAACGACACGCAGCAAAGGGAGACGGAATGTCGGTGAATAACCCGGTGCCATTATGCGTGACTTGCGAAGTGCGGCCGTGCATGGGTATCCCAGCGCGAACAATCTTCGCTCCGCATGCCTCGGCAATGGTTTGATGGCCGAGGCAAACGCCTAACAAGGGAAGTTCACGATACAATTCGCGGACCAACTCAATGCCGGAACCCGCATCGCTGGGAGTACACGGTCCGGGTGAGAGCACCACGGCCTGTGGCGCAAGGCGACGGACTTCGGAGGCGCTGATCGCATCATTGCGCACGACGAGTGTTTCCTGACCTAGCCGTCGAAAATAGCGGG